>JAADIW010000086.1 GCA_013151115.1 Caldisericota bacterium | reverse complement strand
TGCCCTCCGGGAGAGGGCCTCGAGCCCCACCGCCCCCGTCCCCGCGAAGAGGTCCAGGAAATCGGCCCCCACGACCAGTTCGCCCAACGTATCGAAGAGGGCGGCCCGGACCCGGTCCCGCAGGGGTCTGATACCGGCGGCGTGCCATTCCACCAGCCGGTGTCCCCGCCTCTCGCCCCCGATGATCCTCATCGACCCCATTTTCCCGGGCGTCCCGGTTCCCCGCCACCGCGCGGCCGCGATCGGGTTTGACAACCGCGCGGTCCCAGGGGTATATCTCCTCGGCATGCTCCGTGAACTGGCGGCGAGGATAGACGAGGTCCGGACGAGATGGGAGGAGGAGAGCGGCCGTGTCTCCTCCCTCGAGGAGCTGGAGGAGGTCCGCATCAGGTATCTGGGTCGTAAGGGCCTCCTCACCGGTCTCTTCGCGGTGCTCCGCGAGCTCCCGCCCGCCGAACGCGCCGAGGCCGGACGGCTTCTCAACGAGCTCCGCGAGGAGGTCCAGCGGGGGATCGAACGGCTCCGCGCGGAACTCGAGGCCGCGGCGGAGGCGGAACGCCTGAGGCGGGAGGCCTACGACCTCACCCTTCCCGGCATCTGGCGGGGGGTGGGGAAGCTCCACCCCCTCACCCAGGTGCGCCTCGAGATCGAGCGGATCTTCATGGAGATGGGATTCGACGTCGCCACCGGCCCGGAGGTGGAGACCGATTACTACAACTTCGAGGCCCTCAACATCCCTCCCGATCATCCCGCCAGGGACGAGTGGGATTCCTTTTACATCGACGAGGGTTTGCTGCTGCGTACGCATACCTCCCCCGTCCAGATCCGGGTGATGAAGTCGAGGAAGCCCCCGGTGCGGGTCATTTGCCCCGGCCGCTGTTACCGCCGCGATACCCCGGATGCCACCCATTTCCCCGTCTTCCACCAGGTGGAGCTCCTCTGGGTCGAGCGGGGCCTCACCATGGCCCACCTCAAATGGATCATCGAGGAGTTCGTGCGCCAGTTCTTCGGGCCGGGGTACGAGATGCGGTTCTCCGCCGACTTCTTCCCCTTCACCGAGCCCTCGGCTCAAGTCCACATCCGCCGCGAGGGCGGTCCCTGGCTCGAGATCATGGGGGCGGGGATGGTGGACCCCGCGGTGTTCCGGGAAGTGGGGTACGATCCCGAGGAGGTAACGGGGTTCGCCTTCGGGTTGGGGATCGAACGGATGGCGATGCTCAAGTACGGTATAGATGACATCCGACTCTTCTTTCAGAACGACGTTCGGTTCCTGGGACAGTTCTGATCCAGTCCCGTCGGACCGGGCGACACAGGAGGTGGTACGATGCGGTGGGCGGCGGCGATGGCGGTGGCGATGGGGATGGGTTTTCTCGGGCTCGGGGAGGGCTTCGGCGCCGGCTACTCGGGTGCGGCGTTCCTCTTCTGGGATCTTGCCGAGCTCAACGCGGCCCTGGAGGCCGTGGGTTATCCCCCGGTGGGGGGGCCTCTCGTCCTATACGGAGGCATGGGGATCGGAGGCGATGACCTGCGGTTCGGCGGGGGAGGCTTCGGTGGATCGCGTTCCGCGGGCGCGGGCGAAAGGCGCACGGAGCTCTCGATGGGACTGGGCGGTGCTTCCGGGGAGATCTTGGTCCTGGAGGGCGGGGGCTTCTCCGCCACCGTGGGGGCCTTCCTCGGGGGAGGGGGCGCGGAGCTCCGCCTGCGTTCGCGAGCTTACGGTTCCCTCGGCGACGCCCTCGCTGCCCCCGCTGACCTCTACCTCTCCCGGGGGTTCTTCCTCTTTCTGCCCTTCGTATCCGTGGAGTTCTGGCCCCTGGACTGGTTCGGGGTGCGGGTGACGGCGGGGAACCTCCTCGCCTTCCCGGGCCCCTGGAGGGCGGACGGGATCGAGTTCACCGGCCCCCCGGAGACGTTTGGAGGGCCGTTCTTCTCCGTCCTCGTCGCCTTCGGGGGAAGGGGATCCACGGGGCCTCAGGGCGGCTGAGGCCCGGATCCCAGGAGGGCGATCCGCGCCGTCTCCTCGAGGGCCACAGCGAGCCGGAGGGCCTCGGTCAGGGTCCATCCCACCGCCAGCGCCCCGTGGCGGGCGAGGAGACACGCGCCCCTACCCCGCCTCAGGGCGGACACCGCGGCGTGGGCGAGCTCCCAGGTACCGGGCGGGACGTGGTCGCTCACGGGCACGGCCCCGCCGAAGAGAAGACGTCCCTCATCACATACGGGGCACAGGATCCCGCGGGCCGCGGCCGCGGTGGCACAGGGGGAATGGGTGTGGATCACGGCCCGCGCCTCCGGGAGCTCGCGGTGGATGAGGACATGCATCCGCCACTCCGTCGACGGCGCCCCGGCCCCCGAGATGACGCGGCCTTCCGGATCCAGCGCGATGATCATGTGGGGACGGAGGCGGTCGTAGGGGACGGCGCTGGGGGTGATGTATATCACCCCTCCCGCCCGCAGGGAGACGTTGCCCGCGCTCCCCGTCACGAGCCCGAGTTCCCACATCCGCCGCGCCGCGCGGCACACGAGTTCCCGGTAAGCCCGCCCCATCAGCCGATCCCCAGGTACCGCCGTTGTCCCGGGGTGAGGGAGTCGATGCGGACGCCCCGGGCGGCGAGGAACATCCGGGCCACGCGCTCGTCGATCTCCCGGGGGACGGGGTAGACCCCGGGGGCGAGGTCCCGGCCGTGGTCGAGGAGCCAGCGCAGGGAGAGCGTCTGCAGGGCGAAGGAGATGTCCATGATCTCTATGGGGTGGCCGTCCCCGGCGGCGAGGTTGACCAACCGCCCTTGGGCGAGGAGGTAGACCCTCTTCCCGTTGGGAAGCGAAAACACCTCCACGTTGTCCCGCACGGAGCGGGAGGGGGCCCTCTCCCGGAGGGTCCGCACGTCGATCTCCACATCGAAATGCCCGGCGTTGGCCAACAGGAGACCGTCCTTGGCCGCGAGGAGGTGTTCCCACGTGACCACGTCCCGACATCCCGTGGCGGTGACGAGGATGTCCGCGTCGCGGATGGCCTCCCCCAGCGGGGCGACGCGGAAGCCGTCCATCAGGGCCTCGGCGGCCCGCACGGGGTCCACCTCGGCCACCACCACCCGCGCGCCCAGGCCCCGGGCACGTAGGGCGATCCCCCGGCCGCACCAGCCGTACCCCGCCACCACCACTGTCTTCCCCGCCACGAGGAGGTTCGTGGTCCGCATGATGGCGTCCCAGGTGGACTGGCCCGTGCCGTAACGGTTGTCGAAGAGGTGTTTCATCCGGGCGTCGTTCACCGCCACGGCGGGACAGCGCAGTTTTCCCTCCCGGGCCAGCGCGCGGAGCCTGATGACGCCGGTGGTCGTCTCCTCGCAGATCCCGATCGTTTCCGCGCCCAGCCGCGCGTGATCGCCGTGGAGGAGGGCGGTGAGATCGCCGCCGTCATCGAGGACGAGATGGGGACGGACATGGAGCGTCCTCACGAGGTCATCCCGGTACTCCTCCGGGTCCGCCCCGCGTCGGGCGAACACCGGTACCCCCTCTGCCCGCAGGGCCTCCGCTACGTCGTCCTGGGTGGAGAGGGGATTCGATCCCGTGACGGCGAGTTCCGCCCCGCCCGCCCGCAGGGCCAACACCAACCGCGCGGTCTTGGCCTCGAGGTGGATGGAGATCGCGATCCTCACACCACGGAACGGACGTTCCCGGGCCAGTTCCCCCTCGAGCTCCGCGAGGAGGGGCATGTGGGCGCGGGCCCACGCGATCTTCCGCGCGCCCCGTTCGGCCGAGGTCCCCTTTCCCATCTTCACCCAGACCTTAACCGACCCCGGACGTCGCTCCCAGGCCCCGGGCGATCCCCGCCAGCACCAGGGCGAACCCGGCCCCTTGGAGCGGCCCGATCGCCTCCCCGAAGATGAGGTAAGCCCAGAGGGAGCTGAGGAGGGGTTCCCCGAGGATAGCCAGGGCCACCGCCGCCGCCGGCAGGAACCGCAATGCCCAGTTGAGGGAGGTGTGGCCGAGCAGCTGGGGACCGAGGGCCAGCAGCGCTATCCACGGCCAGTCGCCCCCGAGGGGGAGGGGTTCCCCGCCGGGCACGATGGCGACCGACAGGAGCAGGAGCGCCCCCGCGGTCCCGTAGGCGAGGGATATGTAGGGGAAGAGGCCGAGCTCGCGGCGGCGGCCGACGAGCAGGTACGCCGAGGCCATCACCGCCCCGAGGAGCGCCAGGACATCGCCCCACAGGGCCCGTCCCCCGAGGGCGAAGTCCCCCCATCCGATCATCACGGCCCCGGCGAAGGAGATGAAGATGCCCTCCCACAGACGCCGGTTCGGCCGTTCCCCCAGGAGCACGGAGAAGAGACCGACGAACAGGGGGTTCGTGGTCACCAGGACCACCGAGCTCGCCACGGTGGTGTAGCGCAGCGAGGAGATCCACAGGGAGAAGTGGAGCGCGAGGAAGATCCCGGAGAGGAGGGAGAGGAGGAGGTGCTTGGTGCCCCCGCGGGGCGGGCGGCGATACGCGAGGACGGGGAGGAGGGGGAGGCCCGCGAGGGCCATGCGCCACGCGGCCACCGTCACCGCGTGGGAACGGGTGAGGCGGATCAGGATCGCGGCGAAGGAGATCGAGGTGACCCCGATGACGAGGGAGAGAAGAGTTCTGCTCCGGGGTCCCGGCCGTGGGCCCATGGGGTCACCCCGCGAGGAGCCGCTGGAGTTCGGGGAGGGCGCGTTCCATCTCCCGGTATCCCACCTCCACCGCCTCGCCGATATCCGCGTAACGGGGGGGGCGGTCGCCGAAGTTCGGCCTCAACACGAGCTCCGGGCCGTCCATGGTGGCCTCGAGCTCGGCGATCCGCTTTTGGAAGATGGTGGACATCTGGAAGAGCACCTGGAACACGTTGGGCGTCGAGAGCCTTTTCTCCCGGGGATCGACGAGGACGTCCACCGCCAGTACGACCTCCGCCCCCAGGGCGCGGGCCGCGGCCACCGGCAGGGGGTCCACCACGCCCCCGTCGATGAGCCACCTCCCCTCCCAGCGGCGCGGGGCCACGAGGCCGGGCACGGCACCGGAAGCGCAGATGGCATCCGCCAGAGGACCGCGGTCGATCCACACCGCTTCGCCGGTGGCGAGATCGGTGGCCACGGCGACGAAGGGGATTCCCAGTTCCTCGATGCGGACGTCGCCCACGAAGGCGCGGATGGCGTGCCACAGGGATCGTCCCGAGGTCCACCCCCTCCACACGGGGCCGGGGAGGAGGTGCCTACCGACCCCGTGCCAACGGAGATCCCTCCAGTAACGGGCCAGATCGCTCAGGGGCACCCCCGCCGCGTAGCAGCCGCCCACCCACGCGCCCACGCTGGTCCCCGCGATGGCCCCGATGGGGATGCCCGCTTCCTCCAGGGCCCGCAGGACCCCGATATGGGCCGTGCCCCTGGCCCCGCCCGAACTCAGGGCGACGCCGAGCTTCCTCACCGCCGGGGAAAAAAGAGGGGCGGGCCGAGCCCGCCCCGGCCCCTGAGGGTGCGTATCACTCGCGGCTTATCGCGCCCACGGGGCACTGATCGATGGCCTCGTCCACGCAGGGGAGGGACTCGTCGGCGCCGGCCTTGACGTGGGAAAGCCCATCGTCCCCGATCTCGAAGACGTCGGGACAGACCTGGGCACAAAGCCCACAACCGGTGCAGAGGTTCTCATCCACTTTGACCGCCATGGCACCTCCTTGGGGATACGTAGGATCGCGCGGAACTATAGCAGAGGCGGGGGATGTCCGCCAAACGGAAGGGCCTGGCTCAGGCCCGGGAGGGCCGGAGCCCGATGGAGGCGAAGGGTATGCCGTGCCGGGACGTACGGCCGACGGGGGAACGGCGGAGTTCGTACAACAGGCGCAGCCGCTCGCCGGTGCGCCAGAGCTCTGCCTCCCAGGCCTTGGCCACCGCCACGAGCTGCCCGGGACAGAGTTCCCAGAGCATACCCATCACCCCCTTCCGCCAACGGCGGGACCATATCCCCGCTGGACACAGACCTTCCGAAGGCGTTTTTTGGCGAGGCGATCGCAGGGCTTTCGTTACGCGGCACTTAAAGTTTACCGGCGCGAAGGGACCCAGTCAACGGGCGTCGGTGCCGAACGCGTGGCCGGAAGAGACAACCCGACTGGTGGAGGTGCGGGGATTCGAACCCCGGTCCGGAGATACCCTCGGGCTCGGCTTCTACAAGCTTAGCCCGTGTTTTCCATCTCGGGTCCGGCGCTCCCACGGGCAGGATCGCCATGACCCCAGCCTCCGTAGTTCTCGCCATCGCCCCGGGAGGCACGGGGAGATGGCCAGCCCGCTGCGTCCACGCCCCACCGGACCCGCGGGCGAGATCCGGCGGAACGGCCTACGCTATCAGTTCAGCGCGTAGGCGGGAACAGCAGTGTAGTCGGCATTTATTTGTGTCGCCGCGTGTTTTAGGAGCTCGCGGCCAGCTCCGCTTGCCACCTCGCCTGGGTATCCCCGTCGAATCCAGCCACCCCCAGGCGTTTCCATTATACTGTTCCAAACGCCTTATGTCTACGCAACGCGCGCTTCTTCCGGGCATGGCGTTGGCGCTGGGGGCGGGATGTGCCGTGGGCGGATTCATCCCCGTCTCGCCCTGGCCCCTCCTCGGGGCCGCGGCGGCGCTCGCCCTCGCCCTCTCACGCCGGTCCATTGTCCTCCTCTGGGCGGCCCTCTTCTGCCTC
>JAADIW010000064.1 GCA_013151115.1 Caldisericota bacterium | reverse complement strand
CTTGGCGATGGCGATGGCGATGGCCGTCTTCCCCGTGCCCGGGGGCCCGGCGAGGAGGATGGCCCGTCCGGCCATCTTCCCCTCCTTGATCATGCGGACGATGATCCCGGCGGCCTCCCGGGCCTCGGTCTGGCCTACCATGCCGTCGGCGACCGGGAGGGCCTTCAGTCCCTTCAGCCCCAGCCCCTTGATGTGGCTGTGGGCCCCGATCCGCTCGAACCTATCTCCGGATATGGGTTTGATTTCCGCCGCCATTTCCGCCCCCTTCCCAGAGTCGGTGGTGAACAGGGAAGTGACCAATTATATTGTTCCTCCCCAGTTTGCCGCATTTTCGCTCATATCGGAACGGATCTTCTCCCATGCCCTTCGGTAGGCCACGATGCGGTCCGCCGTTGGGCTACGTACCGCCCAACGATTGTCTTCGGCCGTCAGTTACCGTTGCCCGAAAGAGGCGGAATGTTCCAATTCTCCTATCCCCGCCGCGGCGAGCGATTCACCGATCCGGGCCCACACCGGGAGTTCCCCCCGCCGGGGCATCCCACCTCCAGGCCGTCGTTACAGGGCCCGATCGGATTTAAAGCCATTTGGTTCCCGCGGGTAGCGATGCTCCATGTCTGGGGCGGCATTTGAGTTCATTTATGAGCTTCACGTGTGGCAACGACAGCATCATGCTTTCCGCCCAGCCGCCGGATCCCAACGCGGCGAACTTCCCGCCCGGTCACTATCTCGATACACTTGGAGGGAATCCTCGACGACGAGGGGTGTCGTATGAGGAGAGTCTTGTTCATGTCGGTCGCGCTGGTGATGGTGTCGTTGGTCCCCTTGGGAGTCCTCGGCCGTGGGCGCCTTGATCCCTGCCGCCTCCCCACCAGGCTTATCCATGTGGTGGATGGGGTGACGGTGACATCCTACTGGACCGTTCAGGAGTCCGTGTATGCCGCCGCAGACCCCGATGCCCCCGAGATCGCCGTGCCGGTGATCGTGGACGAGGACACCGGCGAGATCGCTCACTACACCTGTATCGAGGCCTTTCTCAACGAGATAAAGATCGAGGGTTGGGGGGAGACCATCGAGGGCGAGTTCCTGGGCTGGTGGGATGGAGCCTACCACCTTGGCCCGGCGCCGCTCGATGCCCTGGGAAACGAGCTCGTCCCCTACCACACCGTGGCCGTCGATCCCGCGGTGATCCCCCTCGGCGCGTGGGTGGCGATCCTCCCGCCCATTCGGGGGAGTATATGGTTCTCAAAGCCTTACTGCCGCATATTCCACGCCACCGATACCGGGGTGGAGGGTCCGTGGGTCGACGTGTACGTGGGCGACCAGTACGCGCTGGACATGAACGATACCCAGGACGCCTATTACCTGAAGAACGTCCGCGTCATCTGGTCGTTCAGTTACCACGCCCTGAGGGCCTACCTCGAGAGGTGCGTCCCCTGCCACCGGACGCCTTAACCCCGCACGACGCACGTCCGGCATTTCCCTGGGGCGACGCAGTGGGATCCCCGGAAAAATCCACCCCCAATGGTTTGGCCATGACCCCAACGCACCGCCACCGATGGGCGAAAGTGGAGGCACGGCCGCGAACTCCCCGACCTGGCCACGCCCCGGAGGGTGGCGCTATCCCGGTGAAGACCGGTTGAGCGGGAGAAGGGACGAGAGGCGACGTTTCAGGTCGAACGGTCGGTGCTGTGGGCCCGGATAATTGCGCCCGCCTATAGGTAGAACGCTTATGGTTGTCTAGTCACTATTGACTAGCTTAAGATGGGGTAGTACGATGATCATGGAGGTGATCGCGTAATGGGCAAACACCGAGCAGTTAGACACCAGTTGAACATATACGTGCCCGAGCGAAACAGGGACCTGCTCGATCGCCTACGGCGGCTGAGTGCTCGTACGGGAAAGCCCATCAACAGGTTGGTGCTGGAGGCCATATCCGACTACCTTCGCCACCATGCTCCCCTTACCCCTGCTTTCCGCACCTTCGACCTCGGTCTTAAGGGGCCTTGGGAGAGGGCTGACCTGTATGAAAAGCGGCTTGACAAAAAGGTTGGCCAGAAATGAAGTACACACTTGACACCAACATCCTCGTGTACGCAGCCGATAGGAGCTTTCCCCTGCACCGACAGGCGGTGCGACTTCGAGATCGGGCGGTGGCGGAGCGGGGGTCCGCGTTCTTGTGTTTTCCCGTGTTACTCGAGTTCTTCGCGGTGGTCACCGACCCCGCCCGGGTCCGCGCACCACTGAATCCCGATGAGGCATGGAAGGAGGTAAACGCGTATGCAGACGCGTTCCATGTGGTCTATCCCGACGAACGCACCCTGGGGAACCTCTCCCAGCTCATCGCCAAACACCGCGTTGCCCGTCAGAATATCTTCGACGCGCTGATCGTGGCGCTCATGCTCCAGCATGGGATCGAGGGGATTTATACTGCCAACCGGAAGGACTTCGCCCGCTTCCCCGAGATCGAGGTGCTCCCCTGGCCGGAGTGAGAAGCACCTTCCTTTGTGAGCTGGCTTCCAAAACCAACGCGATCCTCCCAGCTCCCCAGTTACGGAACCCGATGGTAGGCCCTCCCTTCGCGCGGGAAGGCACGTGCCCCGACGTCTCCCGGTCCGGCCGGGAAGGGGCCCGTGGACATCCTAGGATCGGGGAGAACAAGGTAGCCCACCGGCCGGGCTTGCCTTCTCCCATCGGGGTTCGAGACCGTCCATGCCTGATCGCCTTGTGCTGGCGGTGACGCGGCGTTATTATCGGGTCCGATATATCGGAGTCGATAATCATCATGATCGCCCGGGGACTGCTCAAGGTGTGGGTGCTGAAGCTCCTCTCCGGTGGGGAGAGGACCGGTTACCAGCTCATCAAGGAGCTGGAGCGGAGGATCGGGTGGCAACCCTCTCCGGGATCCATCTATCCCCTCCTCCAGATGTTGGGCGAGGCCGGCCTTCTGCGGGCCCGCCCCGCGGGGAACAAGGTCTACTGGTCCCTCACCCCGGAGGGCGAAAGATACCTGGAGGAACTGCGGAAGAAGCGTCAAGAGTGGCTGCGGGAGCTGGGAATCAAGGAACAGGCGGTTTGGCAAATATTCGATGATCCCCACCATCCCCTGCGGGTCTTCCCCCGTCTCGCCCATTTGGTGCGGAAAGCCTTCTCGCGGGGACGAGCACCTCAAGCCCTCGCCATCTTGGAGGAAGCGGCGGAAAAGCTCTCACGGTTAATCGAGGGAGAGGATGAACGCGGCCATTGAGGTGGAAAACCTCGTCAAGATCTACCGCGGCGGCATCAAGGCCGTGGACGGGATCTCGTTCGCTATCCGGGAGAAGGAGATCTTCGGGTTCCTGGGGCCGAACGGCGCCGGGAAGTCCACCACCATAAAGTGTGTGATCGGCCTCCTGAGGCCCACCTCCGGCACCGTCCGGGTCCTGGGGGTGGACATCCGCCGCAATCCGGGGACCGTGAAGCGTTCCATCGGCTACGCCGCCCAGGGGACGGCGGTGGACGACCGGTTGACCGGCTGGGAGAACCTCTACCTCCAGGGGCGGTTCTATCACCTGCCGCGGGCGGAGATCCGCCGCCGGGGGGAGGAGGTATTGAGGCTTTTCGGCTTGTGGGAGAGGAGGAAGGACCTCGCCGCCACCTACTCCGGGGGGATGCTCAAGCGTTTGGATATCGCCTGCGCCCTGATCCATCGACCGCGGATCCTGTTTCTGGACGAACCCACCCTGGGCCTAGACGTTCAGACGCGGAAGACCATTTGGGGCTACATCGCGCGCCTGCGGGCCAAGCACGGGATGACCATATTCCTTACCACCCACTATATGGAGGAGGCGGATGCCCTCTCGGACCGGGTCGCCATCATCGACCGGGGGCGAATCGTGGCCCTGGACCGCCCCGGGGCACTGAAGGCGGCGATAGGCGGGGACATCATCACCGTCAGGTTCGCGGCCGACACCGAGGGGCTGTCGGGGCTTCTCTCCGCCCTCGAGGGACTCCCCGGCGTGCGTGAGGTGCGGGGCACGCCGGACGGGATCCATCGGATCGTGGTGGAGGCGGACGGCGATCGGCTCATCCCCCGGATAGTGCATCTGGCTGAGGAATACGGGATAGGGATCCACTCCATCCGTCTCAAACGCCCCACCCTGGACGATGTTTACCTCCACTACACCGGTCGGGGGATCCGGGAGGCGGAGGGCTCCCGGGAG
>JAADIW010000028.1 GCA_013151115.1 Caldisericota bacterium | reverse complement strand
GGGGACGTCGTGCTGTCGGCGTCGGTCCTTGGGCGGCCGGTACCGGGCGAAGAGCTCGAGGCGGCCCAGCTCGGCGAGCCGCTCGTAGATCCGGTGCCAACCGCAGGGGCGGCCGGGCTCCACCTCGCACTCCCCCCCGTACGAGCCGCCGCAGGGCCCGTGCAGGAGCCCCTTGGGGCAGGCGGTGAGGGGGCAGATCCCCCCGGTGAAGGCGAGGACACAGTCCCCGCACCGGGCACACCTCTCCTCCCCGGGCCATATCCCCTGGAAGGCCCCGTATGAGACAGTGTTGGCCGCGGGCAACGCGGGCTTCGGCGCCACCGCGGCCACCGCCTGGACCCCCACCCCGCAGGAGGCCACGAGCAACACGTCCGCGTCCTCGACCGCGTCCCGGCGGCGGGAGAGACGGATCCCCACCAACGCCTTGTTGCAGAGGAAGGGGATCACGAGGGTCCCGACCACCGGATGTCCGGCCCCCTCAAGGGCGGGGCCGAGCTCCCGGAGCGCCCGTTCGCCCCCGGTCTCGCATACCTCGGCGCAGCCGCCGCACGAGACGAGGAAGACCTTCTCCCCATCCCGCAGGTACCCCAGGATCTCCTCCCTGGGCTTGAGTTCCGTGACCAGCATCCCGACCCCCTATTGGATCGCGCAGGCGAGGCAGGGATCGAAGGAGCGCACGATCCTCCCCGCCTCCAGGAGCCCATCCCCGGCCACCCGCGTCCCCTCCAGGGCGCGCTCGATGGGTCCCGGCACGTCCCGTTCGTCCCGGGGGGAGGCGTTCCACGTGGTGGGGGCGATGACCTGGTAGCGGGCGATCACTCCCCCGGCGATCTCGACCCAGTGTCCCAGGGCGCCGCGGGGCGCGTCGGTGAGACCCTGGCCCCTGGCCTCGTCGGGGACGGTGACCGACGTGGCCACGGGGGCCGATGGGTCGAGATCGGCGAGCCAGCCTTCCATGGCCCGGGCGAGGAACAGGGCCTCGATGCCCCGGGCTAGATGCCGCCCCATCGCCGAGCCGAGCTGCTCCGGGGTGGCCTTCGCCTCCCCCAGGAGTTCCCCCGCGATCTCCCGGAACTGCGGGGGGCCGTGTGCCAGGGCCAGCGTGGCCCGGGCCGCCGGGCCCACCTCGCAGGCCTCCCCGCGGTATCGCGGGGCCTTGATCCAGGAGTAGGCCGTGGCCTTATCGGGATCGGGCACGGCCTCCTCCTCCCACGGGGGCCGGGGCCCCTCCCCCGCATACCAGGAGCGGGAGAAGCCCTCCCGGATCTCCCCGGGATCGAGGGGTTCGGGCCCCCCGTCCAGCACCGCCCCCGCGGGGAAGAGCCGATCCCCGTCGAGGGGGAAGCAGCCGAACGTGAGAAGCTTCCCGACCTTGCCGAGCTCGAAGTAGTCGTGATAGCGCTCCGCGACGAGGAGGAGATCCGGGATATAGGTGCCCTCGATGAAGCCCGCGATCTCCTTCAGGCGGAACCTGAAGGCGGCCACGTCGCCGGGGGCGGGTCGGTGGGTGACCCCCCCGGGGACGATGGACATGTCGTGGGGCATCTTGCCGCCGAAGAGGGCCACGAGCTCCTGGGCCTTGCGGCGCATGTCCAGGGCGGCGAGGTAGTGGCCGGCGAGGCGTTCCGCCTCGGCCGCCGAGAAGCGGCGGTCCTCGTCGGTGCCCGGGGAGAGGGCCCCGGGCAGGGCCCGGGCGGGGAGGTAATCGGGGAGGGCGAGGTGGTAGAAGTGCAGGATGTGGTTGTGCAGGAAGTTCGCGCCGTAAATGAGGTTCCGCAGGAGTTGGCCGTTCCGGGGAGGTTCGACGCCCAGGGCATCGTCCAGGCACAGGGACGCGGCGGTGGAGTGGGCCAGGGGACAAACGCCGCAGATCCTGGTGGTGATCCGCTGGGCGTCCAGGGGATGGCGGCCGCGCAGGATCTCCTCCAGGCCCCGGTACAGGGCCCCGGAGCAGCGGGCCCCCACGATCACCCCGTCCTCCACTTGGATCTCCACCCGGAGGTGCCCCTCGATCCGCGTGATCGGGTCGATCGACACCGTCCTCATCCCGACCTCCTGTAGGACGCCTCGGCCTCCTGGGCGGTGGCCTTGCGGAAGAGGGGCGAGGGGTAGTCGGGGAACTCCGGCTCACAGCAGCCGATGCAGGGATGGCCGGCCTTGATGCACCAGTTCACCCCGCCGTTCCAACCGTGGTACGGACAGTTGGCATCGGTATAGGGGCCCTTACAGCCGAGCTCGTAGAGGCAGCCCTCGTCCCCGAAGCCGGGCGCGAAGCGTCCCACGTCGAAGTCGGCCCGCCGGGGGCAATTGTCGTGCACGAGGTCGGGGTAGACCGCCCGCAGCCGTCCGGCCCCGTCCAGCTCCTCGGGCCGTGGAGGGCCGTGGAGGAGGAGGTGGGCCACCGTCTCCACGAACCACCGCGGATGGGGGGGACAGCCGGGGACGTTCACCACCGGGACCGCTCCCCCCTCACGCCGCAGCAGCTCCCCTATCCCCACGCACCCGGTGGGGTTGGGGGCCCCGGCGGGGATGCCCCCGTAGGAGGCACAGGTCCCCACCGCCACCACGCCCACCGCGCCGCGGGCGAGCTCCACCGCCCGCTCGGCCATGGGCCTCTCCCCTACCCGACCGAAGTTGGGATGGCGGGTGGGGATGGCCCCTTCCACCACCAGGAGGTAATCCCCCGCGGCCTTCCCGGGGGCGCGGTCCAACACCTCCAACGCCGGGCGCCCGGTGGGCCCCATCAGGGTGGCGTGGAACACGAGGGTGATGCTCTTTCCGGGGACGATCTCGTCCAGGAGGAGGTCCTTTATGTCGGGGTAGGCGGCGTTCATCAGGGAGACGGAGCAACCGGTACAACCGGCGGCCTGGAACCACACCACCGCGAGCGGCTCTCCCCTCACCTCGCCTCCTTTCCGAGTCGAAAAAACAGGTTAGCGAGATCAAACGTGGAGGACAACTCTGCGGAGGGCGTGGTCGGTTGCATGAAGCCGTTCACGCCTCCGGCGGGGCGACGTGGGGGAGCGACCTAGAGCTCGAACTCCGCCACGAGGAAGGTGTGGTCGGAGGGCTTCTCCGCCCGGCGGGCCTCGCGGTCGATCCAGGCGGCCACCGATTTCTCCGCCAGGGGCGCCGTGGCCCAGATGTGGTCCACCCGCCAGCCCAGGTTCCGCTCCAGGGCCCCCTTCACGCGGTAGTCCCAGAAGGTGTACTGCCCCGGCTCCCCGGGGTGGTGCACGCGGAACACGTCCACGAATCCCCACGCGCGGATCCGTTCCAGCGCCGCCCGGGCCTGGGGGTGGAAGTCCACGTGGTTCACGAGGCGCACCGGGTTGTGGACGTCGATCTCCTCGGGGGCCACGTTGAAGTCCCCGCACCAGAGGAGGGGTTCCCGAGGGGAGAAATGGCGCTCGAAATAGTCCAGTAGCCGCGCGAGCCACTCGAGCTTGTAGCGGAACATGGGGTGGTCCACGGATCTCCCTTGGGGGACGTAGGTATTGACGATGGGGATCCCCTCGATCGCGACCCGGATGAGGCGTTCCTCATCCGGTGGTCCGCCGTCATCCAGGCCGAAGGCCACATCCCGGGGCTCGGCCACGCTCGCGATGGCCACCCCGGCCCCGCCCTTTTTGCCCCGGAAGACCACGTGGTAACCGGCCTTGCGAAAGGCGTCCGCGGGGAACTCCTCGTCGGGGACCTTGGTCTCCTGGAGGCAGAGGACGTCCGGCCGATGGGCATCGATCCAGCGCAGGACCAGCGGGAGGCGGGCACGGATGGAGTTGCAGTTGTAGGTCGCCACCACGAACCTCTTCCCCATGCTCCCTCTCCGGGTCCATATCATAACCGACCCGAAGGTCACCGTTCCCCCGGTCCCCTGAAATCCCCGGCCGCTCGAGAGGTGTCCGGTCCCCCACGGGCCGACCTCATGGGCGTTTGGGACCGCGCCGAACCGGGGAACGGCGTTGTCCTCGTCGCGCACGCGGGGGGCGTTTGCCCCGATCCCGATGGCCCGAACCGCTGGATCCCGACGGGACCGGGTTATGTCGGACCCTTGATGGGCAAGGGACAGGGTCTTCGCTACACGTGTTCCTTCCCCAGGGCGACCTTCTCCAGGCCGTGGCGGTAGAGAGCCCGGGTGCCCCCACCCTCGGCCACCGTCCGCAACACCGCTTCGGGATCACGGGCCCGAGCGCCGAACAGCCAGTCGATCCCCCACGCGAGGAGCCCTTCCCACATGGGGGTGGAGGG
>JAADIW010000159.1 GCA_013151115.1 Caldisericota bacterium | reverse complement strand
CACGGCCTCCATCCGTTCGTATTCCGTGCGTAGCCTCCGCACCGCCCCCTCGCCCAAGGCCTTCCCGGCATGCCGGAGCTCGAGGACGGTGGGGAATTCATCGAGGAATAGGGCACAGCGGACCCCGGTTTCCGCGGCCAAGTTTTCGGGGAAGCGGAAGGCCCGGGAGAGGAGCTCCCCCGGATCACCCTTCGCCCCTCCCCGGGAGAGGACGAGGAGCACCTCCAGTTCCTCCCGGAGCTTCACCGAGATCTGGACCTCCCGGAGGAGATCCCGCAGAAGCCCGAGCGGGGCCGTAAGGAGGTTCTTGGCCCTCACTTTGAGGGGCAGCGCTCCGCATTCCTGAAAGGCCTCGAGGGAGCTTTTCGTTATTGCCCGGGCGAACTCCGCGGGGGTGGACTCCACCAGCTCCCAGAGGGAGAGATAGACCGGGACTATCCCCTCTACCTCCCGTAGGCGCCGCCTCACCTCGAGGAAGATAGAGGTCTTCCCCATGCGGCGTTTGCCGATCAGGGCGAAGCCCACGCGCTGGGCAGGGGAGGAGAGGGTCTCTACCATCTCCGCCACCAGCTCCTCCCGGTCCAAAAAGCCTTCCCCCCATACCGGCCTCAGGGTGAACATCTCCCGACAAATTTACCGACAACATTTTTGTTGTCAACCTTTCGGTTGTAATGGGGCGGGGAAAGGCGAACGGTGCTATTGTCCCGGGAGGTCGGGTCGGTGGGACGAAAGCGGGTTGAGGGTTTTACCTGGGTCCAGGCGGCCCAGGGAGAATCTCCTGGAGCGGGGGCCGTAGGCACTCTCGGATGCGGAAACGATCCTTTTCCGCACAGGGGCGCGGGGAAAAGCGCCTCGACGGGGCTATACAGGGCGACGCAAGCAGAAGGCCCTTTTCCTCGGCTTCCCCCCGCCCTGAGGCGCTTATCGGGGATCCGCACAGCGGGGTTGTGGAAAGCACGACCGGTTGCGGCCACCGGCCTTGATCACGGTTCCGTTTGTCCCGAACAGGGCCGAAAAAACTCTATCCCTTCTGATTTCCGCCCGGGAAGAGGTTGATCTTGGCGGGTTTGGCGTCCGGGGTGCAAACGGGTATCGTTTCCGCCGAAATGGTCCGCAAGGTCCTGCTGCTGGCCCTGGTGTTGGTCGTCGCCGTGATCGTGCTTTTCTGGGCCGTGGTCGGGCGCCACCGTGAGGGCCCGGGGGTGAGGCCGATCCCCAACTGGGTCCTCTATCCCTGGGAGTACTTCACCTGGGGGTGGAATGCCCTGGTCCACAAAGGGGCCGAACCGCCGGAGTGCGGGGACTTCATGTCTTACCTCCCCGGATGGACCCCCCGCCCCATCCCCCACGCCGAGATCCCCCAGCACCCGTTCATGGCGGCCAACGGGGCCAGCAACATGCACTGCGACGCCTACATGAGCGACGCCTACGAGGCCAGCGGCCCCGTCGGCCCGGACCTCCTGGTGAGTTCGCGGACCCAGGGGTTCGGGGGCTACGGGACGATCACCTTCGACAGCCGTGGCCGCCTGGTGGCGGTGTACAGCAACGGGCGGAGGTTCCAGCTGGAGCTCATGGATCCCTACACCCTGGAGGAATTGGCCTCCTACGACCTCCCGCCCCGGCCCATTTACTGGCTCCTCCAGGGGGTCATGCCCTGGGAGTACATCGGGGCGGGCATGTACTTCTACCTCGATAACGAGGACCGCGCCATCGTGCCCACCACCCGGAACACCGTCCTGGTGATCCAGGTCCCCGAACCGGGCGGCGAGTTCGAGCTGGTGCGCGAGTACGACCTCCGCGACTATGTAGTCCCCATGAGCTGGCCCCACCAGGACAGCGTGGCCTGGGTGCTCCCCGATTGGGGAGGGGAGTACTACTGGTACGCCACTACCCAGGGGATCGTGGGCACCATCGAGATCTCCACCGGCGAGGTCCGGACCCTGCGCCTGGAGGGGGAGGTGATCGAGAACTCCTTCGCCGTGGGCGAGGACGGGGTCTTCATCGTGTCCGACCACGCCCTGTACCGGTTCGTGCTGGGCGAGGATGGGGATATCGTGGTGGCCTGGCGCACCCCCTACGACCGCGGGCCCCGGAAGAAGCCCGGGCACATCTCCCGGGGCTCGGGCACCTCCGTGTCCCTGGTGGGGAGCCCGGAGGAAGGGTTCGTGGTGATCACCGACAACGCCGAGCCCCGGATCAACCTGCTGTTCGTCCGGCGCGCCGATGGGGAGGTGGTGTGCCGCCAGCCGCTGTTCCAGGAGGGGAAGAGCGGCACCGACGTCAGCGTGGTCTGCTTCGAGCACGCCGACGCGGACGGGAAGGGCACGGGCGTCTACTCGGTCCTGGTGGAGAACAACTGGGGGCGCCACACCTTCCCTCGCTCCCGCCCGGTGGGGGGCCTCACCCGGGTCGATCTGATAAGGAACCCCGACGGCTCCTACACCTGCCGGGAGGTCTGGATGAGCGAGGAGAAGAGCATCGGCGTGTTCAAGCTGTCCCTGGGCAACGGCCTGGTGTACATGTACTGGCGGAGTGAGACCTGCCCGGTCACCAAGTGGTACCTCACCGCCATCGACTTCGCCACCGGAAAGACGGTCTACAAGAAGCTGGTGGGAAGGGGCCTAGGCTACAACAACTGGGCGGGGGCCCTGTTCATCCACCCGGACGGCGGCGTCCTCTATTCCACCACCATCTTCGGGCTGGTCATGATCGGCGACGCGGGGCCATGAGCCGAAACGCGGGCGGCGCGCGGCGGCCCTCCCACCTGGAGCACCCCGTGGCCCTGGGGTCCGCCCGCAGCTGGCTGGGGGTCCTCCGCCGGGGCGGCGCGGTGGATCCGGAGTTCCTCCCCCGGCTTCTCTTCGTGTGCGCCAGCACCCTCGCCACTTCTCCCCTCAGGTTCGCGGAGCGCCTCCGCCACGGGCGGGCCATCCGCCGCACCGAGGTCCACCCCTCCCCCATCTTCATCATCGGGCACTGGCGGAGCGGGACCACGTTCCTCCACCACCTCCTGTGCCGGGACGAACGGTTCGGCCACCTCACCACGTTCCAGGCCATGGCGCCGGGGTTCTTCCTCATCGGAGGGGGGAGGATAAAGCGGTTCCTGGAGAGGGAGACGCGGAAGCGCTACCCCACCCGGCTGATAGACAACGTGCCCCTGCTCCTCGACGCCCCCGAGGAGGACGAGTTCGCCCTGGCCAACATGTCCCCTTGCTCCTTCCTGCACGGGTTCAGCTTCCCCAGGCGGGCCCGGTACTTCTTCGAGAGGTACGTGCTGTTCGAGGGGATATCCCGACGGGAGCTGGAGCGCTGGGTCGCGACCTACCTGGAACTGTTACGCAAGGCCACCTTCGCCTCGGGAGGAAAGAGGCTGGTATTGAAGAACTGCGCCAACACCGGGCGGATCCGGGTACTCCTCCGTCTCTTCCCGGAGGCCAAGTTCATCCACATCTACCGCAACCCCTACCGTGTCTTCCTATCCACGCTGCACCTCCACCGCACCGTGCTGCCCCGGTCGCAGCTGCAGAGGATCGATCCCCGGGAGATCGAGGAGAACGTGCTCTTGTTCTACGAGCGGCTGATGCAGCGGTACCTCGCCGACCGGGAATTGATCCCCGCCGGAAACCTGGTCGAGGTCCGGTTCGAGGAGCTGGAGCGGGCGCCCCTGGACGAGCTCCGTCGTATCTACGGGGAGCTCGGGCTCCCGGGGTTCGCCGCCGCGGAGCCGGCCTTCCGCGCCCACCTGCGCTCGGTCTCCGGCTACCGGAAGAACACTTACCGGCTGGATCCGGCGGCCATCGAGGCGGTGAACCGCCGCTGGGGGTTCGCCCTGGAGCGCTGGGGCTACGAGCGCCTGGAGCCCGACCGGGTGCAGTCCTAGCTGCTGACGAAACCTAAATTTAAGCTAATCTTAATATTCGTAGGTAGATTATAGGTATTTGTCTAGTTGTAGAGGCCTGCAAAGTTCGAGAAACGGCCTCTGAGCTACACGATCTATTACGGGCACACTTATTACAGCTATTAAATTATCGAATTTGATAAATTCTTTAGCTGTTGCTGAATCATGAAGAGCTTTTGTAGCCCCAAGGGTACCAGCTCCCCAAACGCCTGCTAAGAGCAACAAGCGCTTATCAGGGTTGAAAGGATTTGGTCCGAAGATAATCAACCCATAATCTTTGGTTATCTTTCCCTGCTCATCTCTTTCTGGACTGTATTCTCTTTTTTTGTCTTTGTCGTAAATTACAGGTTCATAGTTGCCCCAACGACCAGGATTTGTAGATTGG
>JAADIW010000129.1 GCA_013151115.1 Caldisericota bacterium | reverse complement strand
CCCGCGGGCGAGCTGGGCCCGCGACGCCTCGTCCAGCTCCTCGGCGAACTCGGCGAACGCCGCCAGGTCCCGGTACTGGGCGAGCTCCAGCCGGAGCTGCCCCGCCACCTCCTTCATGGCGGGGATCTGGGCCGCGCCCCCCACCCGGGACACCGAGAGCCCCACGTTCATGGCCGGCCGCTGTCCCTTGTTGAACAGGTCCGCCTCGAGGTAGATCTGGCCGTCGGTGATGGAGATGAGGTTGGTGGGGATGTAGGCGGTGATGTCCCCGGCCTTGGTCTCCACGATGGGGAGGGCGGTGAGGGAGCCGCCGCCGAGCTCGTCCGCCATCCGCGCCGCCCGCTCGAGGAGCCGCGAGTGGGTGTAGAAGATGTCCCCCGGATATGCCTCCCGCCCGGGGGGGCGTCGCAGGAGGAGCGAGATCTCCCGGTAGGCCACCGCGTGTTTGGAGAGATCGTCGTAGATGATGAGGGCGTCGCGGCCGGAATCGCGGAAGTACTCCCCCATGGCGCAGCCGGCATAGGGCGCAAGGTACTGCAGGGGCGCCGGGTCCTCGGCGGTGGCGGCCACCACGATGGTGTACTCCATGGCCCCGTGGCGACGCAGGGCGTCCACCACCTTGGCCACGGTGGAGGACTTCTGGCCGATGGCCACGTAGATGCAGTAGACGCCCTGGCCCTTCTGGTTGATGATGGTGTCCACGGCGATGGCGGTCTTCCCGGTGCGCCGGTCCCCGATGATGAGCTCCCGCTGCCCCCTCCCGATGGGGGTGAGGGCATCGATCACCTTGATGCCGGTCTGGAGGGGGGTATCCACCGGCTGGCGCATGAGCACCCCCGGGGCCTTGGCGTCGGTCTTCCTGTATCCCTCGGGCTCGATGGGCCCCTTCCCGTCCAGGGGCTTCCCCAGGGGATCCACGACCCGCCCGAGGAACCCCTCCCCCACCGGGGTCTCCAGCACCCGCCCGGTGCGGCGGACCTGATCCCCTTCTTTGATCTGCTCGTCCGGCCCCATGAGGGCCACGCCCACCGAGTCCTCCTCCAGGTCCAACACCAGCCCGTAGATCCCCCCGGGGAACTCCAGCAGCTCCGAGGCCACGGCGTGTTCCAGGCCCCACACCCGGGCGATGCCGTCCCCCACCTCCACCACGACCCCGACTTCCTCCATACGGAGGTCCTGGCCGAAGTGCTTTATCTGTTCCTTAAGGATCGCCGCGATCTCGTCTTTTCGCGCCGCCATATCCTCACCCTTTCAGCTCCACCGCCAACGCCTGAAGCCTCCCCAGAATCGAGAGATCGAACCTCCTCCCCAGGAGCCTCAGCTCCGCGCCGGCGATGAGCTCCGGCGCCTCCTCCACATCCAACACCACCGGCTTCCCCAACGCCACTTCCAGGGCCCCCTTGAGCCGAGCGCGCTCCTCTTGGGCGAGGGGCATGGCGGTGCGGACGAGGACCGAGACCAAAAGGCCCTTCTTCTCCGCTACCTTGAGGAAGGCCCGCTGTATGAGGGGAAGGTAGTCCAACCGTTTTTTGCGCGCAAGGAGCTTGAGGAAGTTCAAAGTGTATGGGTGAAATCGACCGCCAAAGGCCCGGTCGAAAAACCGCTCCTTCAGCTCCACCGGCACCAACGGATGTCGGAGGAACCGGGCGAATTCCGGCAGGGAATCCCATAGCGCCCGCAACAGGGAGAGGTCTTCCCCCACCCGATCCAGGATCCCTTCCTCCTGGGCCAGGGAATGGAGGGCCTCGGCGTAGCGCTCCGCGATCTCGGGGTCCTTCATTGCAGGAGCCTCCGCTCGATCCCCTGGATCATCCGGGAGAGCAGGGCCTCGTGATCCTCCCGGCGCACCTCCCGGGCGAGGACCTTGGAAGCGGCCAGGACCACGAGGTCCGCGTACTGGCGTTTGAGCTCGGCTAGGATCTCCTCGCGCTCACGTTGGGCCTCGGCCCGGGCCTCCTCGAGGATGACCTGGGCCTGGCGGCGGGCCTCCTCCCGGGCCTCCTTGAGGATCCTCTGGGCCTCGGCCTCGGCCCGGGACAGGATCTCCCGGGCCATGCGGTTCGCCTCTGAGAGCTCTTCCCGGCGGCGTCGGAGGAGCTCATCGGCCTCCTCCTCCAGCTTCCTGGCCCGCCGAAGCCTCTCCTCCTCCAGGGCCCGACGTCGCTCGATCCACTCCAGGGTCCGCCGGTACAGGAGCCTCTTGAGGATCCACACCAACAGCCCGAAGTTGAGGACGGTGAGGATAAAGGTCCAGTTCAGGTTCTTTACGATGGTGCCCCAGAAGGTCTCCAACCCCTACCCCCTCACACAACGAAGAGGAGGATGATGGCCACCACCAGTGAATAGATCCCGGTGGACTCGGTGATGGCCTGGCCGATGATCATGGTCCTGAGCAACGCGCCCTCCATCTCGGGCTGGCGCGCCATGCCGTCCAGGGCGTGGGCGGCGGCGATCCCCTCGCCGATGGCGGGGCCGATGGCCCCGAGCCCCATGGCGATCCCCGCGGCCAGGTATTTGATCGCTTGCACCAGGTGTTCGCCGGAGATATTCATACCTCCCCCTTTCTCCCTAAGTTGCCATCAGCCTTATGTACACCGAGGCCAGGAGGGCGAAGACCAGTGCCTGGATGGCCCCGATGAACACCCCGAACCAGGCGTTCAGGAAGGTCCCAAGGCCCACCCCGAAGACGAGACCGAACGGCGCCGCGAGGGGTATGGCGGCGATGACCTTCGCCGTCAAGCTGAGGACGATGGTGATGAGGATGGTCCCCCCGAAGATGTTCCCGAAGAGACGGAACCCGTGGGAGAGGGTCCGGCCGAAGTCCCCGATGATGTTCATGGGAAGGAGGAAGGGATAGGGTTCCAAGTAGCTCCGGAAGTGCACCCGGGCCCCCTTTGTCCTGATGGCGTAGTAGTGCGAGAGGGCGTAGACCATCAACGCGAGGCCCATGGTGACGTTGAGGTTTTGGGTGGGGGACTCGGCCTTGGGCACGATGGAGATCCAGTTGGAGAAGAGGACGTAGAGGAAGAGGGTGGTGATCATGGGAAAGAGCCTCTTGGCGAGCTCGGGGGAAAATCCCCCCAGGAGCTGTTCGTGGAAGAAGTCGAACGCCCCCACCAGGAACGCGAGCTTCCGGCCCACGGGGGCCTCGGGATCGCGGGGGATGGCGCGGCGGAGCCATAAGGCGAGGGCGATGAGGATCAGCGAGACCACGAGGCTCATGGCCACGGTGACGACGTCGAAGCTCACCACAAGGGGCCCGAGCTCGAGCTTTAAGATCAGCTTCTGCCCTAAACGTTCAAGCATTGCGTTTCTTCAAGCCGAAAGAGCAAGCGCATTTTAAGAGTGAGCCCCGGGATAAGCAAACCCGCACAGATCCCAAGGGGCGAGAGGGAAAGCGAGATGCCGAGGAGAGCCAACGCCGCGTAGAGCGCGAGCCGGGAAGCGGCCATGAGCCCCGCCGCGATCCCCACCCGGGCCGCCCCCTTGAGGAAGGGGTAGAAGGCCCAAGATATCGCCCTTCCCAACGCGATTTCTCCGGCTCCCCAGAGAAGGCCGACGCCCCAGCGCCAGCCGAGGAGGGGACCCGCGATCGAGGCCCCGACGACGGCGAAGGCCGCGGCCTCGGGGAGGCCGACGGCCCAGGGGGGGAGCTTATCAGAGAGTGCGCATCTGCTGTGCCTTCGCCTCGACAATCCCGTCGACCTTCTCGCTGTACTCCTGGGTGATCTTGTCCAGCTGCTCCCGGAGGCGCCGGTGATCGTCCTCGGGCAGGGCCCCCTCGTCCTTCATATCGTCGAGCTTCTCCTTGTACTCGCGGCGGATGTTGCGCAGGGCCACTTTGGCCTCCTCGCCCCGTCGTTTCACCAGCCTCACCAGCTCCTCGCGCCGCTCCTCGGAGAGCCGGGGGACCTTGATGCGGATGACGTTCCCATCGGACTGGGGATTGAGGCCGAGATCGGCGGCGACGATGGCCTTCTCCATCGCCCCGATCTGGGAACGATCGAAGGGCCGCACCACCAGGAGGTCCGGGTCCGGGGCCGTGATGTGGGCGATGTGTTTGAGGGGCGTGGGGGTGCCGTAGTAGTCCACCTTGATGTCCTCGAGCAGCGCGGGATTGGCCCGCCCCGTTTGCACCTTGGCCAGGTCCGCCTCCAACGCGGCGATGGTCTTGTCCATCCGTTTGCGACACTCCACCAGGAGTTCGTGTTCCATAGAACCACCTCCAGGGACACCGGTTACAATTTAAGTTCATTTGTGGGAGGAAACAAGCAGAACCCCGCGGCCCCG
>JAADIW010000099.1 GCA_013151115.1 Caldisericota bacterium | reverse complement strand
TCGGAAACGGTGGTCCTCCTCCTCACCGGCTCGGGGCTCAAGGGCGAACCTGGGTCGCGAGGGTGAGGAGGAGGACCACCTCCCCCCTTGTGGAGCCGCGGGCTTCGGGCGATGACGCTGCCCGGAGATGTAGACGGAGCGGGAAAACCCCGTTGCTCCCGGAAGCGATGACCGTGGGACGGGCCCCCACCGTGACCTCCTTCCGGCCGAGGGCGATGATCACGTCGCCCCCAACGCGGGCCCCGTCCTCCGACCCCTCGGCCAGGGAAACGTACAGCGCCCAATCCACATTGCTGAGGACCGTGATCTCCAGTTCGCCGATGAGCTCGGCGGGCCCGTCGGCGTCGGGATGGAGGGGCACGGCGACGCGAAGCTCTCCACGGTAAACACCGTCTCCGTACCGGATAACGGAAATGGGGGCTATTTTGGCGGAGAGCTGGACCTCTGCGGATACCCCCACTACGGTAGCCGCGATGGCCACCGCCAACGCTGCGGATACAAAACTAACAAACCATCTTGGCCCTTCGCAGGGCCGCTCCAACTGAACCTACCCCCTTTCGGCAGCCCGGCCACCTCGGAGAGGTCCGTCGGCTTTGCGCCCCCGCCTCGCGGCGGGTTTGCCTTTTCGAGGGGGACACCCTCGCGTGGGCGATTATACTTTGTTTGGGCGGAGCTGTGAAGGACGACGCGAAAGGTCGCATGCGGATACTCGTCATCAGCGATGAGGTGAGCCCCGTGCTTTACAGTGAGCGGCTCGGCCGGGGCTTCCGGGACGTGGAGCTCGTGCTTTCCTGTGGCGACCTCCCGTTCTACTACCTCGAGTACATCGTCACCGTGCTCAACGTGCCCCTGGTGTACGTGTTCGGGAACCACGACGGGGTATTGATCACGGAGTGGGGCGAGGAGATCCGCGCGCCCCGGGGGTGCATCAACGCCGGGGGGAGGGTGGTGGAGGTCAAGGGGCTCCTCATCGGCGGCCTGGAGGGGAGCTTCCGTTACCGCCCCCACGCCCCACATCAGTACACGGAGTGGGAGATGCGTTGGCAGATGGCGCGGCTTAGGCCGCGGCTCCTGTGGAACCGCTTGACCAGGGGGCGCTACCTCGATATCCTCCTGGCTCATGCGCCGCCGTGGGGGATACACGACGGGACCGATCTCCCCCACCGTGGCTTCAAGGGGTTCCTGAGGTTCATGGAGCGGTACCGGCCCCGTTACCTCATCCACGGCCACACCCACCCCACGACGGCCGACACGGCCCCGGTGCGATACCGGGAGACGGAGGTGATCCATGTTCACGGCTATAAGGTCCTGGATATCGAGGTTGGGCGCCCCGAGGCGGGCGCACGGGGCCGCTCCGTCTCCGCGCCGGTCTGAGACCCTTCTCCCCTTCAGCCTGGTGAAGGAGAAGATCTACATTGAGGGCTGGCGGTATCTGGGCTTCCGCACGGTGGAGATCGACAAGATCGTGGGGAGCGTGGACCGCTACCAGGATTTCACCCGGGCCTTCCTCCCCCTCAACGCCGACCGGGACAGGCTGCAGCGGATCAAACGGGCGATGGACCGCGACGAGATCTTCCCCCCGGTGCGCCTGTACAAGGTGGGCGACATCTACTTCGTCGAGGACGGCCATCACCGGGTGGCGGCCGCCAAGGAGCGCGGCGCCAGGTTCATCGACGCCGAGGTCACGGAGTTCATCCCCAACGTGCCCCTGGAGCCCGGGGTCACCGAGGTGGGCCTCCTCATCAAGGCGGAGTACTCGGAGTTCCTGCGCCAGACGAAGCTCGACAAGCTCCGCCCCGGAGCCAGGATCGAGTTCACCGAGCTCGGGAAGTATCGGATCCTGCTCGAACACATCGAGGTCCATCGCTACTTCCTCGCCAAGGAGAGGGGAGGGGAAGTGCCGTACCAGGAAGCGGTGCTTTCCTGGTACGACAACGTCTATATGCCCCTAGTGGAGGCGTTCCGCCGCTCCCGGATCCTGGAGTACTTCCCCGGCCGCACCGAGGCCGACCTTTACCTCTGGGTCTCGGAGCACCTCCACCGCCTGCGCCAGAGCCTGGGAGGGGGCGTGGGCCCGGAGGAGGCGGTGGAGGACTTCGTGGACCGGCTCACCGCGTTGGTCCGGGGGGCGTTCTCCCAGACCCCGAACCCCGCCCGTGCAATCGGTTGAGGTGCGGTGCGCTCGGTCCTTTCCCCGCTCCGCCTCCTTCGGTCGAGTTGAGGCACAGGGCCCCTGTGATATGATGGGGGCCGAAATCACCCCGGGAATAACGGAAAGGAGGGTGTGAGAGGTGAGCGCCAACGTCAAGTGGGTGGAGCCGGACCCGAAACGCGAGAACTGGTTCTGGCCCACCGACCGCATGAAGGAACGCGCCTGGGTCTCCGACCCGGTGATCTACGAGGAGTCGTGGGCCGACCCCATCGCCTTCTGGGAAAAACGGGCCGAGGAGATTTCCTGGTTCAAGAAGTGGGAGGTGGCCTACGAGGAGGAGCCGTATAAGTACCGCTGGTTCATCGGCGGGAAGCTCAATCTTTCCTACAATTCCCTGGACCGGCACGTGGAGGCCGGCAAGGGCGACAAGGTGGCCCTGATCTGGGAGCCGGAGCCCACCGATGAGCCCAACCGCGTCTTCACCTACAAAGAACTCCTCGCGGAGGTTTCCCGTTTGGCCAACGCCCTGAAAGAGCTCGGGATCAAGAAGGGCGACCGGGTGGGGATTTACCTCCCGATGATCCCCGAGGCGGTGATCGCCATGCAGGCGGTGGTCCGGATCGGGGCCGTCCACTCCGTGGTGTTCTCCGCCTTCTCCCCCGAGTCCCTCAGGGACCGCATGATCGACTGTGAGGCCAAGGTCCTCATCACCGCCGACGGGTACTACCGCCGCGGCAAGCTCATCAACCTGAAGCAGAACGCCGATAAGGGGATCGAGGGCACCAAGGTGGAGAGGGTGATCGTGGTGAAGCGCGCCGGGATCGATGTCCCCATGGATCCCTCCCGCGACGTGTGGTACCACGAGCTCGTGTCCAAGCAGTCCCCCGAATGCCCGCCGGAGGAGATGGACGCCGAGGACCTCGCGTTCATCCTCTACACCTCCGGCACCACCGGGAAGCCCAAGGGGGTCATGCACACCACCGGCGGCTACGCGGTCCAGGTCTACACCACCGCCAAATGGAATTTCAACCTGCACGACGACGACATCTTCTGGTGCACCGCCGACGTGGGCTGGATCACCGGCCACTCCTACATCAACTACGGCCCCCTGATGAACGGGGTGACCACGGTGATGTACGAGGGCGCCCCCGACACCCCGGACTACGGCCGCATGTGGGCCATCATCCAGAAGCACAAGGTCACCGCCTATTACACCGCCCCCACCGCCATCCGGATGCACGTCAAGTGGGGCGAGGAGTGGCCGGCGAAGTACGACCTCTCCTCCCTGCGGGTGCTGGGCACGGTGGGCGAGCCCATCAACGAGGAGGCGTGGCTCTGGTACTTCAAGCACATCGGGGGCGGGCGCTGCCCCATCATCGACACCTGGTGGCAGACGGAGACCGGGGCCAACTGCGTGGAGGCTCTGCCCGGGATCGGCCCCTTCATCCCCACCGTGGCCGGACGCCCCTTCCCGGGGATCCGGGCCAAGATCCTCGACGCCGGCGGCCAACCCGTTCCGCCCGGTGAGGGCGGGTACCTGGTGCTAGAGCCCCCGTTCCCGCCGTCGCTACTGCGGGGCCTGTGGGGCGATCCCGAGAAGTTCAAGGCCACCTACTTCGGCGAGTACGGTCCCAAGTACTACTTCACCAAGGACGGCGCCCGCATGGACGAGATGGGGAACATCCGCATCACGGGGCGCGTGGACGACGTGATGAACGTGGCCGGGCACCGGCTCGCCACCGCAGAGGTGGAGGACGCCCTGTCCCAGCACGACGCGGTGTCCGAGGTGGCGGTGGTGTCGCGCCCGGACGAGGTGAAGGGCGAGGTGCCGGTGGCGTTCGTGCTCCTCAAGGCGGGCTACAGCCCCTCGGACGAGCTCAAACGGGAGCTCATTAAGACGGTGGACGTGCACATCGGCCCCACCGCGCGCCCGGCGGATATCTACTTCGTGGAGGACGTGCCCAAGACCCGGTCGGGGAAGATCATGCGCCGGGTGCTGAAGGCCCTGGTGAGGAACGAGCCCATCGGTGATATCACCACCCTGCGCAACCCCGAGTGCGTGGAGGAGCTCAAGAAGGCCGTGGGCTACAAGGGCTAGGATCGCCAACCGAAACCGGATGAGCGGGGACGGCAGGAGCCGTCCC
>JAADIW010000107.1 GCA_013151115.1 Caldisericota bacterium | reverse complement strand
ACGACCGTGTTCGTGGGGGCCCTGCTCTACGGCGAGGGCTTCTCCGTGGCGGCCGATGACCCCGCGACGGCGTCCGTGTTGGATCCCCTGGTGATGACGGTCCGCGAGGAGGTCGGAGGGGCAGCCGCCCTGTACCCGGGCCGGGGGGAGTTCACGAAGGAGGCCACGGCGGACACCGGGTCCCCTTCCCGCCTGGTGTCGCCGGGCGACACGGTGGAGTTCCGGATATCGTATACCGCCGCGGACGGGGGGACCGTGGAGCTGGTGGATCCCGTGCCCCCTCCGCTCCGCCTGATCCCGGGGACGCCCTCGGCGGGGGAGGCGGAGGCCGTCGGGGAGCTCACCCTGGTCCGGGCGCGATTCGCGGGGCTGGCCCCCAGCGATCGGGTCTCGTTGCGGTACCGGGCGGAGGTGCGCGGGATGGGGACGTTCCCCTTCCTGGCCACCCGGGCGTTGGCGGTCCTCCCCAGCGGAGAGGTGATCTTCTCGGATGATCCGGGGACCGAGGCCCCGGGGGATCCCACCGCGTTGTTGTTCCCCTGGATCTATGGGGATTGGTCGCCGGGGCTGTGGGAGGAGTTCTCCCGACGCGCGCGCTGCGTCCTCCCCGTGATCGTGCGTGTCGCGGAGGGGCGGGAGGAGCTACGGTGGGCCCACTGGGGACCGGGATCGGCCGGCCCCGGCGATCTGGTCTTCGCCGGGCTCCTCGAGGTCCCGCTCCCGTCCCTGGCCTGGGACGCCGACCTGGGGTTTCTGCTCGTTCGGGCCCCCGGGGGGTCCCGCGAGGCCTATGTTCCGGGGGTCTACGGCGCCCCCATCTTCGTCCCGCTTTCGGACGGCGTGGGCTTCGTGGAGAGCCTGAAGGGACCGTTCTGCGGGAACATCCGCCTCCCCCTGGTGGTGAGATGGCCGTGGGAAGGTCCGGTATATTTGACCGGGGTGGTGGTCGATGAGGGCACTTAGGACCGGGTTGTCGGCCCTCTTCCCCCTTCTGTTGGGGGTCGCGTTGTGGGGCCAAGCCCCCTGCCCGGACGGGATCGCCCCGGACGCCCAGGGGTACGTGGACAGCTTCGATCCCGGGGACTTCGATACTACCCCGCCCTTCTACGCGGCCGTGAGGTGTTGGTGGTGGATATGCCGGGTCCGGCGGAGTTACCTCCACTTCCCCGCCGCCGCGCTCCCCGCGTGCGTGGGCAAGGCCACGCTGTGGCTCAAGGTCGACAGCGTCTACCGCTCCCCCCAGGTCGAGGTCCGCGAGGCGTACTGGGATGGGACCCCCATCGCCTGGGACGCCCAGCCCGCGTGGGGACCCGCGCTGGACTCGGGGCAGCTCGGAGAACCCGGATGGGTATCCTTCGACGTCACGGAGGCGGTGCGGCGGTACGTCGCCGGCGACATAGACGACCTGGCGTTCGTGGTCAAGCTTTATACGGAGTGGAGCCCCGTGTTGAGGGGTATGGCGTTCAGCGAGGCCTGTCTTGCGGTGGAGCCGTGTGTCGAGGTCACGGTGAGGGGGCTGAGTGATTTCACGGTCACCCAGGAATTCTTCGCTCTCGACCGCTACGCTCCGTTGGGCGAGTTGCGGGTGACGATCCGCGCCACGGTGGGCTACCGCGCGAGGGTCTGCTACGAGGTCCAGCCCGCGCCGAACCCCCCCTTCGGTGCCGACCCGGTGGAGCTCGAGTATCCTCCCGGCGATTGGTTCACCGTGCCGCGCTGCCCGGTCTACACGGAGCTGCCCGGGTTCTCCGGCGATCCGGGCGAGGAGGACCGCACCTATCGGGTGCGGGTGGATCTCGCCGATCTTGGCGATAGGGCCGCGGGCGAGGAGTTCCTGTTCGTCATCAGGGTGGAGGCGATACCGCAGTGAAGCGGGAGATGGCGCTGAAACGCGCGGCGTCGGCCGTGATGCTGGCCTTGGCCCTGGGTATGTCGGTGACGGCGGAGATCACCGTCGCCCCGCTCTCGCTAAAGATACCCGTTCCCCCCGGCGGGACGGGGATGGCCTCGTTCGTGGTCCACAACGTGGGACAACGCCCGGCCGACGTGCGCATCAGCCTACACGATTGGTGGCGCACCCCGGAAGGGAAGTTCCAGGTGCTCCCACCCGGCACCCTGGAGGGGTCCTGCGCCCCGTGGCTCGTGTATTCCCGGAACGCCTTCGTCCTCGAGCCCGGCGAGGAGGTTCGGGTCACGGTCCGCATCGAGGTGCCGGAGGGGGAGACGGGGGATCGCTGGGCGCTGCTCCTCGTGGCCGAGTATCCCCCCGAAGCCGGGGACGAAGAGGGGGCCCTGGGGAGGACCAGGGTGGTGATGGCCTACGCCGTGAAGATCCTGCGCCGGGATCCCGTCAATGCCTTCCCGGCCGGGGAGATACGCGAGGTAGAGGTGATGGACACCGCGCCCCTGAGGCTCCGCATCGTTTACGTCAACACGGGCAACGCTCACACCGTGAACCGCGGCACGGTGGAGGTGCGGGATGTCTTCGGTGAGACGGTGCGGAGCTTCCCCATCGAAGAATTCCCCACCCTTCCCGGTGAGGAGCGGATCCTCGTGGTGGAGGACCCCACCGGCGAGCCCCTCCCCGAGGGGATCTATTACGCCTTCGCCACCATCGATTTCGGCGGGGAATACCTGGTCCAGGGGGGCATCTTGGTCCGGGTACCGCGAGCCTCCGAGTGATCCCCATCACGCACCTTTTTCCGTCCCCGTGATCACGAAATCCTCGTGGCGCGCGCGAACGTTCCCCGTTTTCCTTACGAGCTCCCGCCTACGATGGTTCCGGTATGGGCCGTCGCCGGAAACGCCGTTTGGGGGCGCTCTCCGGTTTTCTCCTCCTCGCGTGTTCGGCGGGCGCTTGGGGGGCGCCCTATGCCGTCGTGGTCACCGCTACCCCGGCCAAGCTCGCCGATCCGGGGGAGATCGTCACCCACGTGTTCACCGTGCACAACACCGGCACGGAGGACGATCTCTACCTCCTGGATCTGCGGGTGCCCCCCGGCTGGGATTACTTCCCGAGGCAGGACGCGCTCTTCGTGCCCGCCGGTGGACGCGGCTACCTCTTCGTGAACCTCCTCGTCCCCGCGGACGCCCCCGCCGGGACCTACGTGATCGCCCTCATGGTCGCCTCCTCGGGCGATCCGGCGGTGAGCGCGGCGGCGGAGACCTCGGTGGAGGTGTTGCCCCGGTGGGATCTGGAGCTCCGGTGGACCACGGGCCCCACCGAACTCCAGGTAGGGGGGCGATCCCTGTGGCGGTTCTCCGTCCGGAATACCGGTAACGTCCCCGATATCTACCGGGTGGAGACCGAGCTGTTCGGGCAGTGGCGGGCCGTTGTGGCGGAAAGGGAGATCCATCTGCTCCCTGGGGAGGAGACGGCGGTCGAGGTCAGGGTAGAGGTGTCCCGGCACGCGGAGGTCGGGGGCGCTTATGCGTTGCGGATCACCGTGGCCTCGTTGCACGACCCCGCCGTCAGCCGTGACCTCCTGGCCACCGGCCGCTTCCTCCCCCCGCCGCCGGAGCTCGTCCCCACGGGCCTATATCCTCGCTGGGATGTCACCCTGGGGGTCGAGCTCGACTCCGCGGGAAACCCGCGTTTCACCCTACGCGGCACCGGCGACATCGAGGTGTTCGAGTACTCCGTCGATGCCGGCCTCGGCCTGTCGCTGACCGAGCTCGAGGAGCTGCGCCTGAGGTGGGAAGGGGAGGGGAAAAGCTTCTATCTCCACGGCGGCGGGATCTCGGGCCTCCTCCTCGGCGTCTCCGGCAAGCCCCTGGTCGGGGGGGAGATAGAGGGCCTCGGCAGGTGGCGGGCGCTATTCGGCCCCGAAGCTAAGGGCATCTCCTTCACCGGGGAACGGGCGGACTTGGTCTTCGGCCTCGTCTGGGGCGTCGACGCCCCGAAGGGGCTTTCGTTCCAGGACCTCAGTTTCCGTTGGGATCCCTCCGGGGAGCTCTCACTTCGGGCCGCCATCTCCCGGGGCGCCGATGCCGCCTCCGCGGGAGGGGCCACGCAGCTCGGGGGCACGCTCTCGCGTGATGGGTTCGAACTGGGGGTGGTCTACCTCCAGGTGTCCCCCGGCTATCCCCGGCAGGCCCCCCGCGACGAGCTCGTCCTCCGCTGGGACACCCTGGAGAGCGCGTTCCCGTTGGACATCGACTATCGGTTCGCGGCGTTCGCGGTGGTCCCCCCGTCGGGGACGCTGTTCGCCCACGAGCTCCGGGCATCCGTGTCCCTGGATGTGCCGCTCCGACCGGCGTTCGAGCTCGGCTATACACGGAGGTACCGCTCCCCTCCCCCCCGGGATGTGGACG
>JAADIW010000157.1 GCA_013151115.1 Caldisericota bacterium | reverse complement strand
CCGTTGGCCGAGGACGGCGAGCTCCGCGGCGAGGGATGGGAGATGGAGCGCGGCGTCGACGGGCGGGGGGCGTTCGAGCTCTGGCGCCGCCGCTACCTGCTGGGCGACGAGCCCTTGGGCGAGCTCCGGATCAGGGCATACCCGGGGAAGGCGGTGGTCGAATTCGAGCTCCTCCGCGACGTGGACTTCCTGGAATCCGAGGACTCCACCACCTCCCCCGCGCTCCGCGCCCCGGTCTTCGGGCTCCCCGAGCGGCTCCGGTTCCTGACGCTCACCTTCGGCCTCGGGGGGACGGAGGAGAACTATCCCGGCGGCTACTGGCCCGAATTCCGCTGGGGGCGCGGCCCCCGGGAGCTCCCCCGCGAGGCGTTCGCCCCCCTGGCCCTGTGGGACGAGGTGGCCGCGGCGGCCGTCGCCCCCGGAAACTACCACCTCACGAGCCCGCTGGTACGGGCGGAAGGGGGGTTCGCCCGGGGACTACACGGGGCGGTGAGGGCGCTCCCGCGGGGCTTCACACTGACCACCTGGATCGCCGCATCTTCCGATCCCTTCGCCGCGCTGCGGGAGCTCGCCGGCCTCCTCTCCCCCCGCGTGTCCCGCGTCACGCGCCACCCGCTCCTCGAACGCCTCGGGTGGTGGAACGCCTACGGCAGCTATTACACCGAGCTCATAAACGTCCTGGACGAAGGGGCCCTTCGGGAGCTCGCGCGGTCCTTCCGCGACCGGGATTTCCCGCTCGGCTACTTCGGGCTCGACCTCTGGTACCGCTACCACACGATCGGCAAGGCCGTCCGGTACCAACCGGACCCGGGCAAATACCCCTCCGGCCTCCGCGCACTGCGCGAGGAGACCGGAATCCCCTATGTACTGCACCTCTCCGCGCTCGCGGAGGATAACGACTACGGGGCACGGCCCGGGGACCCCGGGGTCTACGAGGAGATCGCGGAGGAACTCGTCCACCACGGGGCGATCGCCGCCTGGCACGATTGGCTCCGCACCCAACAGTTCCTGGTGCCCCGGCTACGGGCCGACCCCGAGGCGGCGGAGCGATGGTTCGCGGGGATGGTCCGGGCCTTCGGGGGGAAGGGCCTCCCGGTCGTCCTGTGCATGCAAACCACGGGGATGATCCTGGCCGCGATCCGGTATGGAAACGTGATCGCCGCCCGGTCGTACACCGATTACCTCTTCCTGCTCCGCGAGGCCCTGGAGGAGGCGGCGCGCCGCGGACACCCGGAGATGTCGCGGGCCCGCGTGGACCCCCTGGACTACCGCCTCCACAACCTGGGGGTGGGGGCGGTGTACTGGTCCCTGGGGATCCGCCCGTTCCAGGACCTCTTCCTCACCCGCGCGAACCCCGGGATCGGGGGCATCGATCCGGAGGGCGAGGCCGTTCTGCGGCTCCTCTCCACCGGGCCGGTGGGCATCGGCGACCGCGCCGACGTGATCGACTGGGATCTACTCGGGCGCCTATTGGACGGGGAGGGGAGGGTGCTCCGGCCCACGGCACCGCCGATGCCGGTGCTGGGGACGCTGGAGGATGAGGTGAAGCTCTTCTGGGGCGAGGTCGCACTGGACGGGACGCCGTGGGGTTACCTCATCGCCCTGAATACCTCCGATGCGGAGGCGGAGTTCAGGCCGGAGCATCCCGCCGATGTGGAGGCCGCGGTCTGGGATCTCCGGGAGCGGGCGCCGGTCCGGGGGCGGGTGGCGGTGCCGCCGCGGGGGATGAGGGTCCTCCTCCTCGTGCCCGAGGTGAGCGGCGTCTTCTTCCTCGGGGACACGGGCAGGCTCCTCCCGGTGCACGCGGGACTCGAACTCCACGCGGACCGGGGCCTGTGGGTCGTGGCGGCGCAGGGGGGCGAATTCGCCCTCCTGGGGGAGCGGATTCCCCATCTGGAAATGAGGAAGGGGAGGCTGTTGGAGAAGAGACGGGAGGACGCGCTCCTCCGGGTGAAGCTTTCGCCGGGGAGCGTGGTGCGCCTCTGGAGGTGATTTCCCGATGCGCAGGGCGATAGGCATCATGCTGCTCACCCTCGTGGCCCTCGCGCCGGGGGCCTGGGGCAAGGAACCGCTCAACCTGGCCATCATCTGGCACCAACATCAGCCCCTTTACTGGAACCGCATGACCGGGAAGTACGAGCTCCCTTGGGTCCGGGTGCACGCGGTGCAGGAATACATCGATTCGCCCCGGATACTCCTCGAGTTCCCGGAGATCCGCGTCACGTACAACCTCCAGCCGACCCTGCTCCGCCAGATCCTCGACTACGCCGAGATCACGGCGGAGGAACGCGCCGTGGGCGGTCTCTACCGGTACATCGGCGCCGTGGACAACCACCTCGAATGGACATGGAAGCTCATCACCGACCCCGGCTCCCTCACCCCGGAGGAGCGGCGCGAGATGCAGCGCCAGTTCTTCTGGATCAACGGATATATGTTCGACCGCGATGGGGACGACCCCTACTACGACCCCCGCTACGCCGCGCTGAACCTCCTGAAGAACGCCCGCGACCTCACCGACCAGGAATTGTTGGACGCCGCCGGGCTCTACCTCCTCTGGCAGATCTCCCCCGAGCTCCACGGGGAGCTCGGGCTTCTCGAACTCCGGGGGAAGGCCGGGTGGACCCCCGAGGACGTGGTGCGGGTGATCGCGGCACAACGCGAGGTCTGTGCCCGGGTGGTGGACGCCTATAACGCCGTACGGGACGCGGGAAGCGAGCTCATCACCGGTCCCTTCTTCCACCCCATCGTCCCCATCCTGCTCGAGCGCGGTTGGGACGACGACGTCCGTGCCCAACTCGAGCTCGCCGTCGATCTCCACCGGGAGCTCTTCGGAGCGAGGCCCACGGGGGTGTGGCCCCCGGAGCAGGCCGTCTCCTCGGCCACGGCGGAGGCCTTCGCCCGGGCGGGGTTTTCCTGGACGGTCACGGACGAAGGCATCCTCGCTGCCGCGTTGGGACATACCCCCACCGTCCCCGAGATCGCGAGCCCATGGGAATACGGGGGGATAGCCGTCCTCTTCCGCCACCGGCGGCTTTCGGACAAGATCGGCTTCTCCTACGGCAACAAGCCCACTCGGGTGGCGGTGGACGATTTCATGGGGGAGTTACGCCGGATCTGGGCGTCCTTGTCCGAACCGGAACGATACCTCCTCGTCGTCGCCCTCGACGGCGAGAACTGGATGTTCATGGCCGGCTACCCGGACAACGGTCGGGCGTTCCTGCGTGCCCTCTACGGGGCCCTTTCCGAGGCCGACTGGGTGCGGACGGTGACGCCCACGGAGTTCCTGACCGAGCGCCCTCCCGAGCGGAGGCTGACGGCCATCCCCCGGGGCTCCTGGGGCGGGGACCTCTCCACCTGGGAGGGGGAAGTGGAGGAGGACACCGCGTGGGAACGGTTGGCGGCCTGCCGCGAGGCGGTGTTCTCCCACGACCCGAACCCCGCGGCCCTGGATGCCCTCTACGCCGCCGAGGGATCGGACTGGTTCTTCTGGTACGGCAAGGACTGGGATTCCGGGACCGACGAGCTCTTCGACTGGCTGTTCAAAGTCCACCTGACGTCGGCCTACCGGGCCGCCGGGGTGCCGGAGGGGGACATCCCCCGGGTCCTCGGGCTGCGGCTGGAACCGTCCATCCCGGCGAACCTGGGCGAGGTGCCCCTGACGCTGGACGGGGTCGGCGCTGAAGGCGAGTGGGCTGAGGCCGCCCGCTTCGCCGGCACCGGCGAGATAAGGGCCGCCTACGTGGGTTACCGCGAGAAGTCCGTGGTGGTGCGGGTGGATCTGGCCCGTCCCGCCCGTGATTACATCGGGACCGAGTTGAAACTCGTCCTCTACGCCGCGGGGATGCCCGGCGAGCCGGCCAACGTCTCCGCCCGTCACGCCGGGATCCAACTGGGGATGCCCCTGGCCTCCGCCGTGGAGCTCGACTTCGCCAAGGTCCGTCCGGACGGTTCGGGGTATGTGTTTCGCTACGCCGCGGATGGAAAGGGCGGTTGGCGCCTGGCCTCGCCCATAAGGACCCTCCTCTCCCGCAAGGCCAGGGTGGGGGAGACGGTGGAGTTCGGGATCCCCATGGAGGAACTCGGCACCGAGCCCGGGAAGGCCCTGGGCCTCGTCCTGGCGTTGGAAAGGCCCGGGGAACTGGCGGGGAGGGCGCCGGAACGGCCCGCGCGCGCCCTCATCCCCACCCTGATAAAGGGCGAGCTCGTCTTCGAGATGGAAGATCCCCGGGGGGACGACTTCGGCCCCGGGAGCTACGTATATCCGCTGAACAAGGTGTTCGCGCCCGCGGGGATATTCGACCTCGTCCGCTACGCGGTCTACGACGCCGGCGATGCCTGGCAGTTCG
>JAADIW010000104.1:4379-6516 GCA_013151115.1 Caldisericota bacterium | reverse complement strand
AGGCTCGTGGGCGAGGCCCGGGGGGTGAAGCTGGTGCTCGGCCACCTCCCCCAGGAGAAGGACGCCCCCGCGTTGGTCTACCTCTACGACGGCGCGACGGCGGAATCCCCCCTGGCCCCGGGGTCCTACCGGGCCTTCGAGGGCCTCGGCCTCGTGGGCAGGTTCTCGGTGTTCTTCTGGAAGCTGGAGGGCAACCCCCCCGTGGTCCCCTTCCGGGGGAGGAACGCGGCCGGCCAACCCGTATTCGGGCTCGAGATCCCGGAGCTCTCAGGGGAGCTCACGCTGCGTTTCACCCTGTACGCCGGCCGTAACCGCTACATCCTCCTCGAGAAGGCCGGGCTTCAGGATGTGGTGGAGATCGGGTTCTTCTCGCGGTTCCTGGTGGGGGTGATCAAGTTCCTGGAGGCCCTCTACCACGCCACCGGGAACTACGGCTGGGCCATCGTGCTGTTCACGCTCACAGCCCAGCTCTTCCTCTTCCCCCTGACCCGCAGCCAGATACGCTCCATGGCCAAGATGCAGCGGCTTCAGCCCAAGATCCAGCGCCTCCAGCGCCTCTACAAGGAGGACAAAGAGGCGCTCCAGAAGCACCTGGTGGAACTCTACCGTCAGGAAAGGGTGAACCCCCTCGGGGGGTGCATGCCGCTGCTCCTCCAGTTCCCCTTCCTGATCCTGCTGTGGCAGTCCATCTTCAACTCGGCCGAGCTCTTCCACCTCTCGCCGCCCTTCCTGTGGATCCCCGACCTCTCCCTGCCGGACCCGTACTACGTCATCATCGCCCTCACTGTGGCGGTGCAGCTCCTGGGCCAGTGGTTCACCACCCGCCGGGCGCCCACCCAGGCCGGGGGCGGGGCCCAGCTCATCGGCTGGATCTTCCCCCTCTTCTTCGCCTTCATGTTCCGCAATTTCCCCGCCGGTCTCTGGCTCTACTGGTTCCTCTACTCCTCCATCCAGAGCGTCATGCAGGCGGTGGTTCACTGGGAGCTCGCCCGCGCCGGCGTGACGGCTCCCCCGCGGCCCAAGGAGGGCGGCGATGATGGAGAGGGTTGAGGAGATCAGGGCGTTCCTGCAGGGTTTCCTAGATATACTGGGGGAACGCGGCGAGGTGGAGATCGAGCCCGAGGAGGAACGCCTCTACGTCAATATCAGGGGCGACTTCGCCGTGATCCCCGTGGACGACACCGGGTTCCGGGAGGCCCTCACCCAGGTCCTGCGCCTGTACCTGCGGCGCCTGCACGTGCGTGGACCTTTCCTGCTTGACATCAACGGGGCGGTGCGGACGCGGGAGCGGGCCCTGATCGCCCGGGCCAAGGAGCTCGCCGAGCGGGCCCTGCGGGAGGGGCGGAGGGTGGAGCTGGAGCCCATGCCGGCCGCGGAGCGCCGCCTGATCCACCTCGCCCTCGCCGACCATCCCGGGGTGCGGACGTATTCGGTGGGGCAGGGTAACGACCGCCACGTCGTCATCGAGCCCCGGGGATGAGGGGCGCGTCCCGGCCGCCGCTACGCCGTATGGGAAGGCGGGTGGAGTTGTGGGGCGTCCCCTTCGATCCCTTGGACCAACGGGCGTTCGTCGCCGAGATCCTGCGCCGGCTCTCCCGGGGCGAGCGGGGGATCGCGGTGTTCACCCCGGACGCCCGCGCCCTCTCCCTGGCCATCCTGCGCCCCGATATCCGGGACCTCCTCCGCCGCGCGGACCTAGTGGCCTGCGATGGCGTGGGGATCGCCCTGGCCGCCCGGGCCTTCGGCGTTCGCCTCCCCCGGGTGACGGGGGTGGACCTGGCGTGGGGGCTGTGCCGGGCCGCCGAGGAGGGGGGGTTGTCCATCTACCTCCTCGGCACGCGGGAACGCCTGCTGCGTCGGGCGGTGGCGCGGCTCAGGAGGGCCTTCCCCCGCCTCGCGATCGCGGGATACCACCACGGTTACTTCCCCGGCGCCGGACCGGTGGAGGAGATCCGGGGGTCGGCGCCGGACATCCTCCTCGTGGGCCTGGGCTTCCCCAAGCAGGAGCGTTGGATCCTGGCGCACCGGGGATGCGGTGCCGGGGCGCTGATCGCGGTGGGGAGCACGTTCGATATCTGGGCCGGGCGGTTCCCCCGGGCCCCGGTATGGGTGCGGCGGGCGGGGTTCGAGTGGCTGT
>JAADIW010000104.1:0-4359 GCA_013151115.1 Caldisericota bacterium | reverse complement strand
CCCCGGCGGATAAGGCGTCTATGGGCCGTCCCGTTCCTGCTCGCCCGTATCGCGCTCGATTGGCCCCGGGCGATGCGGGGCCGCGCCTGATCCGCGGGCCCGGGCCTCAGCGGGCGCCGGCGCGGAGCCTCTGGGAGTAGGTGTTCCAGATGTAGAAGATGGGGTTCGCCACGAAGATGGTGGAGTAGGTGCCCACGATCACCCCGATGAGCATCACCAACGCGAACCCCCGCAGCACCGGGCCGCCGAAGGCCAGCAGGATCGCCACCGGGATGAGGGTGGTGAGGGAGGTGTTGATGGTCCGGGTGAGGGACTGGTTGATGGAGCGGTTGATGATGTGGAAGAGGTCTCCTTTCTTGTGGAGTTTCCGGTTCTCACGGACGCGGTCGAAGATGACGATGGTGTCGTTCAGGGAGTACCCCACGATGGTGAGGAGGGCAGCGATCACCGGGAGGCTGATCTCGACCCCGAGCAGGGAGCAGATCCCCAGCGCGATGAGGACGTCGTGGACCAACGCGACCACCGCGCCCACGGCGTAGCTCAAGCGGAAGCGCCACGAGATGTAGACGAGCATCCCGAAGATGGCGACGAGGATCGCCTGCCACGTGCGGCGGATGAGGTCCTCGGACACCTGTTTGCCCACGGAGGTGCGTGATATGTCGCCCTCCACGGGGAACTGGGCCCTCATCTCTCGTTCGATCCGCTCGATGAGCTTCTCGTTTTCCTCGACGTTCAAGGGGATGGTGATGAGGAACGCGGGCTTCCCCTCGATGGAGGTCTCCTGGAGCACGGAGGTGGCCGCCAGGTCCACGCCCTCGGGCGAGAACTTCCCCAGGAAGGCCCGGAGCTCATCCGGGGGGACGCGCTCGGAGAAGACCACGGTGAGCTGGGTGCCCCCGGTGAACTCCACCCCGGCCCGGAACCCGACCACCGCCAGGACCACGATGCTCGCCAGGACGAGGACGAGGGACAGCGTCGAGAAGAACTTGGCCTTTCCGAGGAAGTCGTACTTATATTCCATCGTTCACCTCAGGCGGCGAGGATCTTCTTCCACATCCGGGACTTGAGGCGGTCGGCCTTGTTCCGATGGATGGCCCCGTGGGAGGCGGCCTTGTCGACCGCCTTCTGGTAATTGGGGAATAGCTTCAGCGCCTCCTCCTTGTTGCCCTCGGCGAGGAGTTTGAGGATCTGCTTGCGCCAATAGCGGATGGCGCTCTTGCGCAGCTCGTTCCGCCGCCTCCGACGCAGGCTCTTCCGGAGCTGTCTCGCTGCTGAGCGCGTATTGGGAATTGTGGATCCCCCTCCTTGACCAGATCTCGGGAAAACCGGGAGGGATTTTATCTTTTCGCGCGGATCTTGCAAGACGGGGAGGGGATCGTGACGCGGCCCGTGATCGGGGGGGCGCCGGGGGTTAAAATAGATATTGTGATACCAATATCAAAAAAGTTTCGGAGGGCAGGATATGACCCCTGAGCTCAAGATGTTCTGTTACCAATGCGCGCAGGCGGCCGGCGGCGTCGCCTGCACCCAGGCGGGCGTGTGCGGCAAGGTCCCCACGGTGGCCAGGCTTCAGGACAACCTCAAATACGCCCTCATGGGGATAAGCGCCTACGCCTACCACGCCCGGGAGCTGGGGAAAACCGATCCCGAGATCGATTCCTTCCTGCAACGGGCCCTCTACACCGTGCTGACCAACGTGAACTTCGATCCCGCGAGCCTGGTGGGGCTCGCCATCGAGGCGGGGCGGGTGAACCTGCGGGTGATGGAGCTCCTCAAGCGGGCACACATCGAGGCCTACGGGGAGCCCGTCCCCACCGAGGTCCCCACCGGGACCGTCCGGGGCAAGGCCATCATCGTCACCGGCCACGGCCTCAAGGCCCTGGAGGAGCTGTTGAAGCAGACCGAGGGGACGGGGATAAACGTCTACACCCACTCGGAGATGCTTCCCGCCCACGGCTACCCGGGCCTCAAACGCTACCCCCATCTCGTGGGGAACCTGGGGCGGGCGTGGTACGACCAGCGGGCCCTGTTCGCGAGATACCCCGCGGCCATCCTCGCCACCTCGAACTGCGCCCTCATCCCGGGCGAGGCATACCGGGACCGTATGTTCACCACCGGTCCCGTCCGCCTCCCCGGGGTGCGCCACATCGATGGGCATGACTTCTCCCCGGTGATCGAAACCGCCCTCTCCCTGCCCGATCTCCCCGAGGAACCGGGGGAGGGGACGCTCACCACCGGGTTCTCGCGCAGCGCGGTCCTGTCCCTGGGGCCGAAGATAAAGGAGCTCGTCGAGGCAGGGAGGATAAGGCGCTTCCTCCTCGTGGGCGGCTGTGATTCCCCCACCCAGAGGAACAGGTACTACCGGGACCTCGTCCGCTCCCTGCCGGGGGACACGGTGGTGCTGACCCTGGCCTGCGGCAAGTTCCGCATCAACGACCTGGACCTCGGCGAGATCGAGGGCATCCCCCGCCTGATCGATCTCGGGCAGTGCAACGACGCCATCGTGGCGGTGGAGATCGCCCAGGGGCTGGCGGAGCTCCTGGGGGTGGGGGTCACGGAGCTCCCCCTGACGCTGGTCCTCATGTGGATGGAGCAGAAGGCGGTGGCGATCCTTTGGAGCCTGTTGGCGTTGGGGTTCAAGGGGATCTACCTCGGCCCCGTCCTTCCCCCCTGGGCCGACGGGGAGATCGTGCGGGTGCTGACCGAGGAGTATGGGGTGCGCCTGATCGGCGATCCCGCGGAGGACCTGGCGACGATCCTCGGCTGAAGCCCCGGGGACCCGGATGTGAGGGGGGCGGGCCTGCCCCCCTCCTCATTCCCCGCGGCGCAGCCGGTAGATGCCGCAGAGGATGTTCACGTCCCTCCCGGCCCGGTGCCGCTCCAGGATCTCCGCGGCGCGGTCCCACAGGCGATCGCGTTCCGCGGCCGAGGCGTAGCGGACGCGCATCCGGATCAGGTTCTCGCCGGATTTGGTGACCAGGGCCTCCAGCACGTACTCCCTCCCCGTCTCCCGCAGCAGCCGCTCGATCTCGGCGAGGGAGCCCTCCAAGACCTCGCGGAGCACCGGATCCGCCGCGGCCCGGGCGCGGATCCTCTCCTCGCCGTAACGCTCGAGCCACACGGTCACTCGCCCCACAGCTCGGGGTGCGCGGCGATCAGGGCCTGGGCGTCCTGCTTGGCGATCCGGTTCCAGAAGGGCCAGGGGTCGATGGGCCCCTCGAGCACTTGGGAGAGCAGGTCCCGGAAAAGCGCGGCGTCCTTCTTGGGCACGGCGTAGTCGCGGGCGTAGATCCAGTAGTTCGCCAGGTAATCGGGGCACAGCTCGATGGCGCGCTCGAAGTATTCCCGCGCGCGCTCGAGGCTCGCCCGCATGAGGAGGTTGACGAGCGGCGTCGTGGCGATATTGGCCTCGAACGCCCCCAGGGCGTGGATCGCCGAGCAGCCCCAGAACGTCTCCTCCAGCTCCGCCACCCGCTCGTAGGCCGCCTTGACCGGCTTCATCAGCCGGAACGCCGTGAGGGGGTTGATCATCCCCAGGAGCTGCCCCTGGGCCGCCGCGTACCACAGGAGGGCCGCCACGTCGTCGGCGGCCGCTATGGCCGCCACCAGGCCCTCCTCCCGTTCGAGCTCCGCGAACCCGGGGTCGGCCCGCAGGGCGGCCAGGGCGTAATCACGGGCCCGCTCGAAATTCGCCTTCTTCTCTGCCTCGTCGGCCACCAGTATCCCCCGCTCGTACCAGAACTGGGCCAGGCGCGAGAGGACCTCGGCGTCCTCCCCCCTCTCCGCCAATGCCCCCTCGTAGATATCGATGAGTTGTTCCAATACGGAAAGCTCGTAGCGCTGGGGGTAGATCTCGGCCGCCCCGGGAAGCAGTCCCTCGTGCTCGCCGGAGGCCAGGCCCCCGATGCACACGGCCGTGAGGAGCAATGGGGCCAACATCAGCCTTATCGACACGGTTCCCTCCTTTTCGCCGCTAGAGGCCGAGGTCCTCCCGGATCCCTTTCATCGCCGAGAGCACGATCTCCACGAACTCTTCCAGGCTCAGTCCCAGCTCCCCACACTTGGCGATGGTCTCGCGGCTGGCGGAGCGGGCGAAGCTCTTCTCCTTGTAGCGATTCAGTACGTTCGCCGGGGTGAGGCCGGCGAGCTTCCCCGGGTGGACCAGCGCGGCGGCCACGATGAGGCCGGTGAGGGGATCCACCGCGTGCAGGGCCCACTCCATGGGGGTCGCGGGCGCCTTCTTCTCCGCGTGGGCGAGGATCGCGTCCAGGATCTCCCCGTCGTCGAACCCGAGCTTCCGTAGCTCCTCCACCGTCACCAGGGCGTGCAGCTCCGGGGCGTCCTTGGTCTCCTCGTAAT
>JAADIW010000083.1 GCA_013151115.1 Caldisericota bacterium | reverse complement strand
GAGGAGAGGGCGTCGTTGTCCTCGCCTGAGTAGCGTGCCGGGGCCCCGTAACGGGTGAAGGCCTCGTCCACTTCCCGGATCAGGGCCTCGAGCTCCGCGGGGCTGCACCCGATGGCCGCCGGATCGCCCCCGATGCGCGGGGTGAGGTTCAGCTTCCCGTCGGAGAAGGTCCCCGCGCCCCCCACTCCGCAGGTGATGCTCGTCCGGTTTTCGGGGTCGAGCCCCTTGTCTATCACCAGGGTCCGCAGGCCCGCATCCACGAGCTCCAGGGCCGCGAACAGCCCCGCTGGGCCTGCCCCTACGATGGCCACGTCGTATTTCACGTCGCTCCCCTCTTGTTCGCCGCAGGATCCCGTAAGGCCTCCAATGTTATCTGCAAAAAAGGGATATTCCCACCTCGGGAGGCCATCTTCCCGAAGCGGGGCGCGGCGTTACCCCGCGGGACCGCTCGGCCCCGGGGCGCTCCCGGGGGACACATCGGCCCCTTGACAGGGGCGGGGAGGGTGTCATATATATAAGTTGCGCCGCATGGGTACGCGGCGTTTATTTTTTTAGCCTCTTTGGTCCGAGCCTCCGGTTTCTCCTTATAATCGCTCCGGTGGAGGTGGAGATGGCACGAGGAGGTCGTCTTTGGCGTAGTTAGCGGCCGTGTCCCTCTCCGCCTCATCGTCCGCATGTCCATCCCCGCGAACACGGGAGGTGATCCATGCGTATCTTTTCCGGGATACAGCCCACGGGGGTGCTGCACCTCGGCAACTACTTCGGGGCGATAAAGCAGTGGGTGGAACTTCAGGAGGGCAACGAGTGCATCTACTGCATCGTCGATTACCACGCCTTGACCAACGAGGAAATGGTCCCCGCGGAGATGCGGCGGGCGAAGGAGTCGCTGGCCATGGACCTCCTCGCCTGCGGGATCGACCCCGAAAAATCCATCCTATTCGTGCAATCGGACGTTCCCGAGCACACCGAACTCTGTTGGATCCTGGGATGCGTCACCTCCTTCGGGGATCTGACCCGGATGACCCAGTTCAAGCAGAAGGCCAAAGAACAGGAGTTCGTGAACGCGGGGCTCTTCTATTACCCCGTACTCCAGGCGGCGGACATCCTGCTCTACCTCGCTGATCACGTGCCGGTCGGGGAGGATCAGCTCCAACACCTCGAGCTCTCGCGCCGCATCGCCCGTCGGTTCAATCACCGGTTCGGGGAACTGTTCCCCGAGCCACAGCCCATCCTCTCCAAAGGGGCCCGTATCATGTCGCTAGCGGACCCCACCCGCAAGATGAGCAAATCCTACGGGCCAGACCATTACATCGGTCTCATGGAGCCCGAGGAGTCCATCTACCGCAAGATCCGATCCGCCGTCACCGACATGGGGCTCCAGCCGGGCCAGGAGATGTCGCCCGGAGTCGCGAACCTCTTCCTGCTCCTCGAGCTCGTGGCCCCGGCCGAGCTGGTGGAGGATTTCCGCGCACGACACAGGGCCGGAAGGCTCCTCTACAAGGATTTGAAGGAGACGCTCTACCGACATCTGATGGAGTTCCTCTCCCCGATCCGCGAGCGGCGCCGCGAGCTGGAGGAGCGGGGCGAGATCGGCGAGATCCTCGCCGCCGGGGCGGAGCGAGCGCGGAAGATCGCCCGGGAGGTGATCCGTGAGGCCCGGGAGCGGGTGGGACTGTCCTGACGGGGCGGGGGCGATATCAGGGGCTTCCCCGGCCGAGGCCGATCCACAGGGCTCGGAGGGCCTTGCGGCCGAGGAACGGGGCGTAGGATAGGATCCCCACCGCCATGCCGCCGAACACCCGGGCGAACTCGGGGATCCCCGCCCCCACCCACCTGTCGAAGGCCCAAACCGCCCCGGCCATGATCCCGGTCCCCGCGACGATCCTGAGGAGGCCCCACACCGGCACCCATCCCCGAACCCTCCTCCACAGGAGTGATCCCGCGAGGATTCCCCCCACGCACCCCGAGAGCCCGGTGGCTACCGCGAGACCGAATACCCCCCAAACCCCCACCAACACGAGGTCCAGGATCACGTTGACCACGGCGGAGACCCCGACCACCAGGGGCGGAAGCCGCAGGAGCCCCAACGCGTGAAAGGCCCTGGTGAAGAGGTGTATCAGGGCATATCCCCAGATCCCCACCAGGTATCCCGCCAAGGCCGCGTAAGTCCCTGCCACGGCCACATTCCCGAAGGCACCGTGTCCGAAGAGGAATCCCACGATCGGTTTCCCGAGGACGAGCAATCCCGCCATGGCGGGGAGGATCCAAGCGAGCACCGCCTCCACCCCCTCTGCGAGGCCCCGACGCAGTGAAGCATCGTCCCCGTACAGGGAAGCCCGCGAGAGCCGGGGAAGGATCGCCATCCCCACCGAGGCGGCGATGACGCCCATGGGGAGTTGGAATAAACGCATCCCATATTGCAGGACCGAGATGGAACCCGGGGCGAGGCCTGAGGCGAGGCGGTTGTCCACCAGGGCGTTCACCTCGGATAGCAGGAGCCCGGCGAAGGCGGGAACAAGCCTTCGACCCACCTCCACGAGTCCGGGATGCCATGGCTTTCCCAAGCGCAGGATTCGTCTGAGGGGGACCGCGAGGAGGGCGGCCTGGCCGGCGGCGCCCGCCAGGACCCCCAGGGCCAGGGCGAACACGGGGCTAGCGGTCCCCGGGGAAAGGGCGGCCCCGACGATGGCGCCGAGGCTGAACAGGGCGGGGGAGATGGCGGGAAGGAAGAAGTACCCCTTGATGTTGAGGAGCCCTCCGAACAGGGCTGCGATCCCCACGAACCCCAGGAACGGGAAGAGCACGCGCGCGAGTCCTGAAGCGAGGAGGAGCCTGTCGGGGGGAAACCCCGCCGCCAAAAGCGGCACGAACTTGGGCGCGATGTAGCTCCCCAGGATACACAGGAGGGAAAGGACGACGAGGGCGAAGGTGAAGGCCGCTCGGAGGAACTCCCCCTCCCTCCCCTCACGTTCCTCCCTGAGGTAGGTGGGGACAAAGGCGATGGAGACGCCACCCTCCCCGAGGAGCCTCCGCAGGATATTGGGGATGAGGAACGCTATCCAAAACGCGTCGAGGCTGCCCGTGGCGCCGAAGAAGTGGGCCAGGACCGCCTCCCGGGCCAGGCCGAACATCCGGGAGACCGCGGTGCCCAGCGCGGCCCGGGTGGCGTCCGCCCGGAGGGACATTCAGTCGATGGGCTCCACTTTCACCTTCAGGGAGGCGGTGATGTCCTCGTAGAGCTTCACCCGAACCTCGTATTCGCCCAGGAGCTCGATGGGCTCCATCACGATCTTGGAGGGTTCTATCTTCACCCCGAATTTCTCCTCGATCTCCTTGGCCACGTCGTGGGGCCGCACGGCGGCGTAGAGCTTGTCCACGTCGTGGACCTTGCGTCCGAACACGAGTTCCGCCCCCTGGAGCTTCTCCGCCAGCGCCTGAGCCCGGGTGCGCCGGTCGGCCAGCTCCATCTCGTACTGTTCCCGGAGCTTGCGGAAGCGCTCGACGTTGTGGGGCGTGGGAAGGACGGCCAGCTTCTTGGGGAGGAGGTAGTTGCGGGCGTAGCCGTCTTTGACATCCACCACGTCCCCGGGGACGCCGAGGTTCGGCACTTCCTTTATGAGCAGGACCTTCACGTGACGATCACCCCTTTTCGTTCGCGTCGATGTGGCCCGCTTTTATTAGCGAAATTCCCCCCGGCTCACAACCCCCAGGGGGCGGGGCAGCACCCTCATTCGGGGGCGAAGGGGAGGATCCACACCTCCACCGAGTCGGGGAGCGTGTCCGGGGAGAGGATAACGCTCGCGCTGTCGAACTCCCGCACGGTCCAGCCCTCGGCCCGAGCGAGCTCCAGGAACGGGCCGAGCGGGGCCAGTTCCCTCCATGGGCAATGTCCCTCCACGTAATAGTGCATAGGGAGCACCACCCGCACCGCGGGGAGCTGCTTTATCACCCGGACCGCATCGGCGGCATCGATGGTGAAGTACCCTCCCACCGGGATCATGAGGACCTGTACCGCGCCCAGGGCCTCCACCTGCTTCTCGGAGAGGGGCCGTCCCAGGTCGCCCAGATGGGCGAACCTTATCCCCCCGAGGTCGAAGGCGAACAAGCACACCGATCCCTGCCCGTGGCCGGATTCGGTCACGTGGGTCGCGCCGATGAAATCCACGACGAGCCACCCCGCGATCCGCCAGCGTCCCTCCATGACCCGACGTTGCTTGTCGAAAGGCCATACCAGCTCGGGTTTCCCTTGGACCCTGTTCTTCTCCCCGTGGCACCAGGGGCAGTGGTCGATGTGGCCGTGGGTGATGAGCACGACGTCCGCCGGCCTGGGCAAGGCGGGATAGGGGACGTAAGACGCGTAG
>JAADIW010000035.1 GCA_013151115.1 Caldisericota bacterium | reverse complement strand
CTCGGCGGATCGGAACACGAAGAGCCGGGCCCCCTCCCCCAGGGAGAGGGAGAGCCCGAGGAAGTCCTCCTGGGGCCCGGCCCCGAGGCCATGGGGCACCTCGTACTCCACCCGGAGCTCCTCGCCCTCCTTCAGGGGCGTGAAGAGCTGGAGGACGCCCCCTTCGTAGTCGATGGAGTAATGCTGGCCGCGCTGTAGGCGCTTCCCGTCCCGCCATACCCGTTCGGAGTTCGGGACGATCCCCGCCAGGGGCGAGAGGACGAAGACCGCCCGCCGGGTGGCGTAGTCGAAGGAGACCCGCAGCGCCGCCCCGTCGGCGAAGAACCCATCGGGGAAGTCCACGCGCAGGATGCCCTCCTCCGGGAACAGCCGGATGGCGAACGGGCCTCCCGGCTCGAGGGGCTGGTAGTCCTCCTCCCCCGGCCCACGGATCTCCACCGTCAGCGTCTCGGGCACCACGTCCTCGGCCCCGAGGGCCAGGTAACGCCGCCTCCCCCCGGCCCCCAGCGGATACATCTCGTCGTTAACGGAGATGGCGACGAAGTCGATGAGTCGGTCCAGAAATGCGCGTTCCAGCTCGCTCCCCGACACGAAGGGGTAGCGCTTCTCCGCGGCGCCCGACAGGCCGTGGCGCTCGTTGTACGCGCGGATCGCGTCCTCGACCCAGCGCCTGACGTTCTCGCGGGGGGAGTTCAGGAGGAGGAGCACGTCGGTCCCGTGATCGTGGACCACCGTGAAATCGAATTCGCGCTCGGGCTCGTCCTCCATGACCTCCCGGAGGTATCCGAGGTCATACCGCCGGAGGAAGTCCCACAGGGCCTCACCGGTCTCCAGGGAGAGCCTCACCTCGGTGAAGCCCTCCGCGTAGGGCGCCGCGAGCTCGAAGTAATAGAGGCCCTCCAGGTTGACCCGGTACGGGGCCTCGGCCCAAGGGGTCCGGGGGTCGCGGAGGAAGAACTCGCGTTCGACATGGCCCCGCTCCCCACGGAAGACGCGGGTCTCCAGTGTGCCCAATGACCGCGAGGCCACCCCCTCCACGGTGAAGCCGTCGCCCACGTAGGCGAGCTTGGTCCCGAGCAGTGTCCGCCGGGGGACGGCGAACGCGTACTCGTCCCCCAACGAGAAATTCCCCAGGACGCCCTTCCAGCGGTCCGCGTCCAAGTAGATCCCGAAGTCCTGGAACGCAACGCCCCGGCTCGAGTCGAGCTTCGCCCTCACGGTGTCCAACGCCCTGCCCTCCACCGCGGCGGTGAAGCCCTGTCTGAGCCAGGGGACCCAGGGGGAAAGGCCGACCCGCTGTAGGGCGCCTCGATCGCCGATCCCCAGGGCGAAGCTCCAGGTATAGGTTCCCTGGACCGAGAGCGTGAAGGACGGGGTCTGCTCCCGCCCGAACCCCCATATCCAACCGCACAGGATCAGGACGGCGAGGGCGATGGGACGCACGGGTCATCCCCCGCTTCCCCAAGAGGCCCCCACGGAGACGGTGGGGGGGGGATAGGGATGGAGGACGATGGCCCAGTGCACCCCGTAGTCCCCCAACCCCAGCGAAGCCCCGACGGCGAACCCCCCGCTCCCGTACCCCATGCGGAGGCCCCAAATACCCCGCGCCACCTCTATGCCCACGCCGAAATCGAGGGACGCGGTCGCGGCGTAGCGGGCGTTGACCGCGAGGGTGACGGCGGCGTCGCCGATTTCCCCCGATAGGGATGCGCCCCCCCTGATGCCCCACGGCCAGGGCTCGCGATGCCCCCCGTAGTCGATGGGGGCCGAGGCCGCGTTCTCGACGACGAGGCCCAGGTGGACGCCCCCGAGCCGGAGGAGGAACGCGGGGTCCAGGGCCCAACCGAACGCCTCCCCCGGGGTCGCCTGGAAGAACCCCTTCCACGCCAGGCCCACGGCGAGGGCGTCCCCGAGATGGAGGCCCCCCGAGAGCACCACGCCGTAGGCGGTGTAGGAAAGCCCGGCACCGAGTGCCCCGGCGTCGAGGGAGATCACCCTCGCGCCCCAGTTCCCGCCCGCGGCCGCGAGGGAGTAGAGGCGCAGGGTCCCGAACCGGAGGGAGTACGAAGAGGCGAGGTGGATCCCCTCCGCGAACCCGAGGCCGGCCGGGTTGGCATGCGCGGCCTCGGGGAGGAAGAGGGGGACGGCCATCGCCCCTCCCATGGCCCCGTCGCGCGGGCCTTCCAGGGAGAAGATCTCCCCCACGCCCCAATAGCCGCCGGCGAAGCCGGATACCGCCGCCACCGCCGCCGCGATAAGCACCAGGATCCTCACCGTTGCACCACCACCGTCACGGGGGGAGAGGCCCCGGAGTCGGCCACCAGGACCGCGAGGTAAACCCCGTTCGCCACCGGCATCCCGCCGGAGGTCAGGAGGTCCCAACGCGCGATCCTCCCGCCCGGGGAGAGTTCCTCCGTCCACACGGGCCGTCCCAGGATGTCGTAGATGCGTAGCTCCGCCCACATCGTGCCCGCGGGGAGGTCGTAGCGGAAGATGGCCTCCGAGACCGCGGGGGCGGTGACGACCTCCAGCATGGGGGCTCCGACCGGGGCGGGCGGCGAGAGCTCGGCCGCTGCGGCTGGGGCATAGACCTTCCCGTACCCCCATGCGGTGTCCGGGAGGTCCCAGCCGGTGTAACGGTCCTCCCGAGCCCCGCCCACGAGGGCCGCCCGGAGTTCCTCCCAGGTGCTATCGGGAGCGAGGGAGAGTAGCAGGGCACAGACGCCCGTCACGTGGGGCGCGGCCATGCTCGTCGGCGAGGTAACAATGGGCGCCGTCGGGGGCCACGAGCCAAGGGGAGACCACGGCGTCGCGCGAGCGCGCGGAGAGGATCCACGCCCCGGGGGCGGCGATCTCCGGCTTGAGCCGGCCGTCCCGCGTGGGCCCCCGGGAGGAGAAGGGCGCCAGCTCCCAGAGCCGGTAGTCCGAGATTTGATCCCCCACCTGGGAGACCCAGTGGTTGCGGGTAGTGTACGCCCCCACGGTGATGACCCGGAAGGCGTTCCCCGGTTCGGCCACCGTCATCGCGGGATCCCCCTCCACGAAGCGGCCGTAATCCTCGCTCGAGATCCAGCCGTCGACCCGGCCCCCGAGCGGCGCCGGCACGAGGGTCAGGGCGATGTAGCTCCCCACGGGGGCACCGGTCCAGTTCAGGTATATCTGCTTGTCCCCGTTTCGGGGGTCCGGCCCCTGGGAGGCGTTGTCCACGAAGATGCCGCCCCCTCCTGGCAACGGAAGCGAGCCCTGGGTCCCCGGGAAGACGGCGATCTCCGTCCCCGAGTAGGAGATGTTCACCCGGAACGCGGCCCCCGCATCGTGCCAGAAATGGGCCTCGCCGCTCGGGTCCGCCACGGCGATGTGCCAGGTGGTGGGCCCCCAGATCTCCGCGCCCACGTGGATCCCGTCCCCCGCCTCGTTTCCCGCCGCCACCACCACCGCACGTCCGGGTCGGTCCAGCGTGGCGTCGATGGCCCGTTCGAAGAGGGAGGTCCCGTCGTGGGGGCCGCCGTGCCCCCCCAGGGAGAGGTTCACCACCGCGGGGAGCCCCAACGCCTCGGCCACCCGGAAGACGAAGAGCACCCCGTCCACCACCGTGTCCTCGTAGAAGGTGGACTTCACCACCACCAGGTCCGCCCCGGGCGCTACCCCGGGGAGGTCGGGCTCGCCCCCGGCGGCGATCCCCGTGACGTGTGTCCCGTGTCCCCGCGTATCCCGCGAGGGGGGCTGTCCGCGGGCGATCCCCCATTCGATCTCCTCGCGGGAGAAGTCCTCGCCGTAGCCGAGGGACCAGCTGTCGGGGACCCCCGTGGCCTCCTGGTCCCACAGCCAGAGGACCCGGGAGCCCTCCGGGGTGCCATCGCCGTCCCGGTCCACCCGAAAGGACGGATGTAGGAGGTCGAGGCCCGTGTCCACGATCCCCACGATCACGCCCTCCCCGCGCGTGGGACGGTCCCCGCTCCATACCTCGGGGGCACCGATCTCCGGCACCGAGATGTCGAGCGTCGCCCGCAGGGGACGCGAGGCCTGGATGTACACGACCTGGGGGTGATCCGCGAGCTCATCGAGGGCCGCGATCGGGACCGTGCCGGTGGCGAGTTCCCCGATCACCGTCCGGGCTCGGAACCCCGGCAACGTGTGGGCGGCGCCGGGGGACTTGGTGTACACGAGGACGCGCACCCTCGGCGTTCCCCCCGTGGCGTCGGGGCCGAGCGCGAGGAGATCGGGGAAATCCAGGGCCACGATGCCCTCCGTCCCCACCGCTTCCCAGGAACGCCGGAGGGCCCGCAACAGGGGATCGAGCCTCTCGGGTCCGCCCAGGGCGAGGTATCCCAACAGGAGCGAAATGATGAGGACAAGCGATTTTCGCATCGGTTCGAGATTCTACAGGCCGGGGTTTCGGGATGCCAATCGGTGTATCCCCGGACGGGGACGGCGGCGCTTGGGGGAAAGCACGACCGCCAGCGCCAGGATCGCCGCCCCGGCCAGGGAAATGGCGGCCCCGAGGGGCAGATCCAGGGCCCAAGAGGCACCGAACCCCACCCCCGCCGCTCCGGCCCCGATGAGGCCGGCGAGGCCGATGATCTTCTTCATGTCGTACGCGAGCTGGGCCGCTGCGGCCGCGGGAAGGAGGAGGAGCGAGTAGATGAGGATACCCCCGACCAGCCGGAGGGAGATCGCCACCAGCGCTCCCACCGCGAATAGCACGGTCCAGAGGTAGGGCCGGGTGGGGATGCCCGCCTCCTCGGCGAGGTCCCGGTCGAGGAGGAGCGAGAGGATCTCCCGGCGGAAGAGGAGGAGGAAGCCGGTGCTCAGGCCGAGGACCCCGCCGAGCAGGGGTACATCCCGCCACCCCACCCCGAGGACGCTACCCCACAGGAGCGAGAGCGCCGGGCTCCCCAGGGCCGGTCCGGGGACGAGCGAGAGGAAGACGAATCCCAACGCCATCGTCACCGGGAACACCACCCCGAGGACCACCTCGGGGGGGAGGCGTGTGGTCTCGGTGATGGGGCCGAGGATCCCCGCGACGAGGAGGGCGAACGCCACCGATATCGCCACCGGGGACAGGCCCAACACGAGCCCGAGGGCGGCCCCGGCGAAGGCGGCGTGGGCCATGGCGAACCCCACCGCCGAGAGCTGTAGCCGCACCACAACCGCGCCCCAGAGTCCACAGAGGCCCCCCACGAGGAGGGACGCGGCGAGGCTTGGCAGGAGGATCTCCCACATCAGGCCGTTCCCAGGATAAGGGACGCCAGGTCCTCCACGGGGGCGGGCACCTCGACGACGCGCCCCCCGCGGACGAGGAAGGCCCGGTCCACCTCGCCCAGGAGGTCCTCCTCATGGAACACGGCGAGCACGGTGATCCCCCGTGCCCTCAGGGAGAGGATCCTCTGGGAGAGATCCGCCCGGGCCTCGGGGTCCAGGAAGGAAAGGGGTTCATCGAGCAGTAGGAGGCGTGCCCCCTTCGCCAGGGCCCGGGCGAGGAGGAGGCGGCGCTGTTCCCCGCCGGAGAGATGGCCCACCGGCCAACCGGCCTTGGGAGCGAGGCCCATCTCCTCCAGCGCGGCGCGGGCACGTTCGATGTCGCCCCGCGGGAGGCGGTGCCAGGGACGATGGCGGCCGAACCGCCCCATCAGCACCACATCCCGGGCGAGGAAGGGGGTATCGGGGGGAAAGGAAAGGGCCTGGGGAAGGTAGGCCATACGCAGGCGCAGCGCCCGACCCCTCCGCCGCACCTCCTCCCCGAACACACGTACCGTGCCGGCCTGGTACGGCAGGAGGCCCAGGATCACCTCGAGGATCGTGGTCTTGCCCGCGCCGTTGGGGCCGACCAGGGCGGCGAACTCCCCCTCTCCCACCGTCAAGTTGACCCCGTGGATCGCGGGACGGTCGGCCCCGGCGTAGGCCGCCGCCACTTCCCTCAGCTCGACGGCGAGAGTTCCCATTCGAAAAGCTCGTTATCGGGAAGGCGGAGGACCCGGCGCGCGAGTCCCTCCGGGTCCGCGGCCGCGCGGAACTCGTCCACCAGCGACGATCTCAATGCGACCCGGAGGCTCTTCCCGTCGGCGTGGAAGACGGCGCGGGGGCGCCCCACATCCCGTATCACCAGGTTCCCCTTCCCGGGGGTGCAGCCGGTGGCGATCTGGATCCCGTCGATGAGGCACGAGAGGGGCGGTGTGGTCCCGGTCTCCACCTCGGCCACGATCCCGCGATATCCGGGGTGGCCCAGGAGCCGGAGGGCCAGGCGCCCCATCCGGAGGCCGGCCACCAGGAAGGGTCCCAGGTGGCCGTGGAGCCGCACCCCTAAGGGGAGGATCTCCTCCGGGGCCTCGTCGGGCGGGATCCGGCGCCACCGCATCACGGGACCGGCCGGAGGGCCTCCACCGCCGCGAAGACCGCTTCCGCGTTCCGCGCCAGCATCGAGGGGAGGTCGGCCGTCCCGGGAAGCGCCCCGGGGAAGTTGGTGAGGACGACGTGGATCGCGCCCAGGGCGTGGGCGAGCTTGGCCCCGAAGGTTACCCCCGACTGGAGGTTATCGATCACGACCGTCACGCCGGCCTCCTTCCCCACCCCGGTGAGCTCCGCCAGGTCCCGCAGGGAGAGCCGTTCCTCGGGGGGATAGGTGGCGACCACCCGGAGCCCGATCCACTTGGCGAAACCGGCCTGCCACTGCATCACGATGGCCGCGATCCCGGAGAGCCCGAGCTCCGCCGATCTGGCCAGCGTCCGTTCCGCCCAGGAGCGAATGTCGCTGGCGAAGCTCTCGTAGCGGGACGTGAACCCCTCGGCCTCGTCCGGGACGAGTCTCGCGAGGGCGTCCGCGATGGCCTTCGCTTTGGCGAGCAGAGGATCGGGGGTGTTCCAGGGGCCCTTGAGGGGGAGGACCATCGCGTCCGGGTTCACGCGGGCGAGGAGCTCCTCGATCCAGGGTTCGATGCCGTGGTAGAGCACGAGATCGGCCCGGGAGACGGCGAGGAGGTCACTGGGCTTCAAGTCGTAGTGGGCGGGACAGAAGCCCGGGGGGATGATGACGGTGACCGCGACCGCATCGCCCCCGATCCGTGTCGCGAGATCACCCAGGACGGCGCTAGTCGCCACCACATCGAGGGTCCCCGCCCCC
>JAADIW010000126.1 GCA_013151115.1 Caldisericota bacterium | reverse complement strand
GACACGGCCCCGCCCTTTTTAATTAATTGGGGAAAGGGGAGATGCACATAAGGAGCCGTTACCTCCGAAAACGCGTGCGCACGAGCTTGGAGGCGTACCTCTACCTCCTGCCGGCCTTCGTCATCCTGGGAGTTTTCACCTTTTATCCGGTGGTGAGGGCGTTCCAGATAAGTCTCTACCGGTGGCCCGTAGTGGGACCGAAGACCTTCGTGGGCTTCGGGAACTATCTCAAGCTCATCGGGGACCACAAGTTCTGGATGGCTTTGAGGAACACAGCCTACTACGTGGTCGGTTCGGTCCCGCTGACGCTGCTCCTCGCCATCGGGGTGGCGGTGCTCCTGAACTCAAGGATCCGGGGGCGAGTGATCGCTCGCGTGGCCTTTTTCATCCCCTACATAACCCCCATGGTAGCGGCCACGGTCGTTTGGCAGTGGATTTACAACCGCGATTACGGTCTGCTCAATTATTTTATAAAATTATTAGATGATCTCTTCAGAGCGGTGGGGCTCCACATCCGGTTGGCCCCGGTGAATTGGCTTAACGAGCCCCAGTATTCGATCCCCCTGCTGATCGTGATCGGGGTGTGGCAATACGTGGGTTATCAGGCCATCATCCTCCTGGCCGGGCTCCAGAACATCGATCGGCAGTATTACGACGCGGCCAAGGTCGACGGGGCCAATGCCTGGCATCTCTTCCGCCACATCACGGTGCCCCTGCTCACGCCCCAGATCTTCTTCCTTTTGATCATCTCTATGATCGGGGCGTTTCAATTGTTCACCCAGGTGTTCATCCTCTACCAAGGGAACCCCGGCCCACGATACTCGGCGATGACCATCGTTTTTTATATTTTCCAAAAGGCGTTTTATGAATACTATATGGGATTGGCCTCGGCGGCGGCCTACGTACTGTTCGGGATCATCTTCGTCCTCACCCTGATCCAGTTCCGGCTCTCCCGGCGATGGGTCTTCTACGGAGGATAGCCGTGGGCGAGTTGTGGAGGGCGTTGGCTTTGATCCTCTCCTTGTCCAGCTCCATTTGGGCATCGACGGGCACGGACCTGCGGCCCGATGCGTCACGGGCGGTTCTGGAAGCCCGCGTGGTGAGGGTCTACGACGGGGACACGATCGAGGTGGACCTGGGGCTTGGTCACCCCGATATCCTTTGGGAGAACATCCGACTTTCCAGGTATGAGCGCGTAAGACTTCTCGGTATCGATACTCCCGAACTTTCCACGGACCCGGCGGAATATTACGCGCGAAAGGCCAAATCCTTGCTCCTACGGCTCGTGGCACATCGCATCGTCAGGCTGGAGATCGTCCCCGGCAACGAGAGGGACGGTTACGGGCGACTTCTCGCCTATGTGTATGTGAGAAAAGGGGATAAATGGATTTTCGTCAACGGGGAGCTGGTGCGCCGGGGAGCGGCGGATCTCCTGTTCGTGGGCACGGAGAGATACGCCGAATACCTGCGGGAACTTTGGATCGAAGCGGTCGCGGAGCGCCGCGGCATGTGGGGGCGGTATCCCGGGACGATCACGGTTGCGGACATATATGATGAACCCCTCAAATATGCGCTGGAAGGGGTGACGGTGAGGGCGAGGGTCGTCAGGGTCAAAACGGCATGGGACGGGGTGTACCTCACCTGTGAACGCGATTTCCGGTTTTTTATTCCCAAAGAGAGGGTGAGCTCTTTTGAGGGGAGTGGGTTGTTGGGGTGTCTGGTCGCGGGGAGGGAGCTCACGGCTTCGGGGGTGCTGAAGTGGACCCCCCTGGGCCCAGTGGTGGAATTATGGGGGCCGTTACAGATCCAGGGGATAGAACCGGCATGTGAACGAGGGAAATAAAAATTGGTCGGAGCGACCGGATTTGAACCGGTGACCTCTGGCCCCCCATGCCAGCGCGCTACCAGGCTGCGCTACGCTCCGACCGGACGCTTTAATCCTACCCAAGCGGCGGACTCCTGCCAAGGGGATCCCTGGGCGGGGTGTCGCGTCCAAACCGCGGTCCCGGTCATCGCACCGCCGTGGGGCCCGGGTATCGGGAGGTTGGGGTCACCCCTTGATGCAGACGAGGGGGCGCACCTTCGCCACCACCGCGTTGAGCCTGGCCCCCACCGCGGCCTCCACCACCAGGTCCACGTCCTTATAGGCCAACGGGGCCTCCTCCGCCGCTCCGGCGTAGGAGTGTGCCCGGACGATGATGCCCTTCCCCCGGAGGTCCTGGATGATCTTCTCACCACGCCACTTGCGTTTCGCCTGGGCGCGGGACATGGCGCGACCGGCGCCGTGGACCCCGGAGCCGAACACCTTCTGCATCCCGATCTCCGTCCCCCGCAGGATGTAGGAGGAGGTGCCCATCGTGCCGCCGACGAAGATGGGGTGCCCCACCTCCCGGTACTTGGGGGGGTTCTCGGGCCGGCCGGGGCCGAAGGCGCGGGTGGAGCCCTTGCGGTGTACCAACACTTCCTTCTCCTCGCCGTTCACCCGGTGGCGCTCGAACTTCACGTTGTTGTGGCCCACGTCGTAGAGGGTCCGTATATCGGAGGGCTTCAGGCCGTAGAGGGGGCAAAGCACCTCCCGCACCAGATGTGCCAGGACCTGGCGGTTGGCGAAGGCGCAGTTTATCCCCGCGAACACCGCCGCCAGGTAGCGTTGCCCCTCGGGGGACTTGATGGGGGCGCAGACGAGCTCTCGCTCGCGGATGGGGATCCCGTACTTCCTGGAAGCCTTTTCCAGGTCCTTCAGGTAATCCTGGCCGATCTGGTGTCCCAGGGCGCGGGAGCCACAGTGGATGGCGACGAGCACCTGGTCCACCTCGATCCCGTAGGCGGCCGCCGCCTTCTCGTCGCGGATCTCCTCCACGTATTGGACCTCGAGGTAGTGGTTGCCCGAGCCCAGCGTCCCCACTTGTTTGAACTGGCGCTGCTTCGCCTTGAGGGAGACGGCGGCGGGATCGGCCCCCTCCATCCGACCGCCCTCCTCGGTGTACTCCAGGTCCTCGGGGAGGCCGTACCCGCGCTCCAGGGCGAAGTACGCCCCCTTCCGTAAGACCTCGTCGATCCCCTCCACGCTCAGGCGGAGCTCCCCCTCCGAGCCGAGGCCCGCGGGGATGTGGTGGAAGAGCTTGTCGGCCACTTCCTCCTTCTTGGCCTCGATGTCGTCCCGGTGAAGCGGGGTCACGAGCACCCGTACCCCGCAGTTGATGTCGAAGCCCACCCCGCCCATGGCCACCACGCCGTCATCGGGGTCGAACGCCCCCACTCCCCCGATGGGGAAGCCGTACCCGGGGTGCACGTCGGGCATGGCGATGGCCGCCTTCACGATCCCGGGAAGGGAGGCCACGTTCCGCACCTGCTCCAGCGCGTTCCACTCATGCCCCTTGTGCTCGATGAGCGGCTTCAGGATCGCCTCCGAGGCGTAGATCCTCCCGGGGACGAGCATGTCCCCGCTCCTCGGGATCTCCCACTCGTAATCGTTGAGCTTCCGTACCTCCATCGGCGCCTCCTTCAGAGGTCCACCACACACTGGGCGATGTAACGCCCGTCGTCCTTCCCGACCTTGACCCCGTAATAGGTGGCCGCCTTCACTTCCACCGCCGGCCTGTGGCGCGCGGGATCCAGCGGCTCCCCGTAGGCTTTCCCCTCCAGCATCCAGCGCCCGTCCGTCCCCTTTATCCGCGCCTCGAAGCGGGAGAAGACCATCCCCTCGAGATCCCGGAGGGCCAGGAGCTCCCCGAGCCATGACACGAAGAGGACTTCCAGGGTCTCGGCCTCGACCCTGACCGGCACCTCCCGCTCCGGCCGCACCGCCTCCAGGTCCACCATCAGGGAGAACATGGCCCGGGCGGCCTCGCAGAAGGCCTCCTCCAGGCTTCCCCCGATCCCTCGCACGCCGGCGTCGGCCTCGTGCTCCAGGATCTCGTACGGCATCAGTTTCCCCTCAATGGAACGCGGAAGATCGGGGTGTAGATCGGCCCCTCCGGCCTGAGGGTGGAGCGCATCAACGTGAGTTCCCGCACCTCCACCCGAAGGGGGCGTTCCGGGCCCGACTCCGCGACGACGCGGCCGAGGTCCTGGGGGACCTTGAACCGGGCGAGGGTCACGTGGGCCCTCGGCTCTTTCATCTCCGGCCGGAACCCCAGCCGCCGCACCTTCTCCTCCACGGATCTCATCAGCGCCACGAACTCCCCGGCGTCACCCGCTGGCCCGATCCACAGGACCCGGGCCCGCCGGGGGCTGGGGAAGGCGGAGAGCCTCTCGAGCGCCAGCGCGAACGGGGAGAACTCCCGCGCCACCTTCCCGGCCAGGGCCTCCAACTCCCCGAGGCGTTCCTCCTCCACCTCCCCCAGGAACCGGACCGTGAGGTGGAGGTTCGCCGGAGCCACCCACTTGGCATCCCCACAACGGGAGCGGAGCCGGTCGATCAGGGCGCCCAGCTCCCTTTTGACCCCTTCATCGAGCTCCACACAGAAGAAAAGCCGCATGTCAT
>JAADIW010000041.1 GCA_013151115.1 Caldisericota bacterium | reverse complement strand
CGCCACGGCGTGGGCCGTGCGCTGGAGGATGAACAGACGCGTCCCGAAGAGGTAAGGACTGTAGGTGGGGAAGCGGCCCTCGTACCAACTCGGCGGCGCCTTCAGCAGCCCCTCGAACTTACGCGTCCAGCGTTCCACCATCCCGAACGCCATGGCGTAGGGGAGGAGCTCCTCGAAGTGACGCTCCGCGGCGGCGAACTCGAGGTAAGGCTCCTCCGCCCGCCTGATGTATTCCTCCAGCCCCAGGACCCGCCGCAGGACCTCCATCCCCTTCCGGGTCTTTCGTGGCATGTAAGGAGCGAACAGGAGGACGATCCCGCCCGATATCCCCACCGCCAGCCCGAGGTACAGCGATCCCCACAGGAAGCCGAGGAATATCCCCAACAGGACGATGCCGAACCCGAGCGCCCGGTAGAAGCCACGTACCCGATCCGGGTTGGCCGGGTAAAAGCCCGCCTCGGTCAGGTCCATGTAGAGCCGGGCGGCGAGGGCGGGGATCTCCCGGTAGAACTCGTACTTCAAATCGGAGAGGCGCACGGTGTCGCCCCCCTTCGCCTCGAACAGCTTGCGGAGGAGAAGCCGCTCGAACTCGGACAGGGGGGCTTTCCCGTCCAAGCGCCGGAGTTCGTAGTCGCTGGGCTCCGCCGCATCCCCGGCCGCGATCTCCGCGATCACCAAGTGTCCCTTCACCGCCAGGGAGAGGACCCCGGCCACCAGATCCCGGGTATCGAAGCGGTCGTCCACCAGGACCCCCGCCGCCGCGGGGTGGACCCCCTCGGGAGGGGTGTATTCGATGGGGATCGTTCCCCGCCGGGGATCACGCCCCCTCGCCCACCAGACCCCGAGCATCGCCACGAGGGCGAAGAGGGGGATGCCGGCGTAGGCGTTATCCGCCAGGAACCACAGGAGTTCACGGCCGAACCCGGGGAGGGACACATATCCCACGGGGAAGCGCACCGCCACCGTGATCCCCTCCCCCGGGAGGAGGCCCTCCGCTTCCCCCACGAACGTCCCATCGGCGCGCACTAGCTCGAAGGGCTCCCGTGATCCGTAGATCCCGCGGTACCCCACGTACCTGACCTCATCCCCGGGCACCCCCTCCGGCGGGCGCACCTCCACCGTGGCGTGGGCGATGGGCATGGACCACTCGGTGCCGATGGCGTTCCAGTAGAGCTCCACCTCCTCCCCGTAGACACGCAGGGCCCGCTCCACCCGGTAACGGATGAGATACGTGACCTCCTCCCGCACGTAGCGGTTCGGGTCCCCGATCTTGAGGACGAGTCGGCCGCCGGAGCGGGTCACGGACACGGGAACGGCCTCGCCGTCGGCGCGTACCGTGTCCACCGAGATCCGCAGGGAAAAGCGTTCCCCGGTGGAAAGGCGGTAGGAATAGGGTATCTCCCGGATGATCCCGTGACGGGGAAAGTCGAAGTACACCGTGATCTCCTCGGTGACCGTGACCACGGCATCGGGCCCGATGTCCAACGCGACCCGATAGTCCCGGATCTCCTCCCCGAGGGGGGAAAGGGCAGAGGCGAGGAGGAGGGCCGCCGCGAGGAACCAGCGCCTCATCGGGAGAAACTCACCTTGGGCGGCTCCCGCATCTCCTCGGAGGGAAGCTCGTAGAACTCCCGCGGGCGGATCCCGAAGAACCCCGCCACCACGTTGGTGGGGAAGGTGCGGATGGCGGTGTTGAGGTCGCGCACCACCGCGTTGTAGTACCGCCGGGAGCGGGCGATCTCCTCCTCCAGCTCCTCCAAGCTGCGCTGGAGGGAAAGGAAGTTCTCGTTGGCCTTGAGCTCGGGATAGTTCTCCACCACCGCGAACAGCGACTTCAGCGTCTCCCGGAGGAAGTTATCGGCCTCTCCCTGTTCCCGCGGGGTGCGGGCCTTGAGGGACGCGGAGCGCGCCTCCGTCACCCGCTCGAATACCTCCCGCTCGTGGGACGCGTATCCCCTGACGGTCTCCACCAGGTTCGGGATGAGGTCCGCCCGCTTCCGCAACAGGGTGTCGATGTTGCGCCACGCCTCATCCGCCCGCACCGAGAGCCTGACCAACCGATTGTAGGTCGCGATCAGCCACAACACCACGATCGCGGCGATCCCGACGACGATCCACAGCACCATCATGCCTCCTCTCGCCGCATTGTACCGTTCCTCCCGGGGAGCTCCACCGTCTCCATGGGAAAAGGGGACGCGGGTCCTTGACGGCGCGTGGCGATGGGGGAAAGTTGTTAGTTAGCGGCGAGAGCCCGTGGTGGGGGCGCCACGGGAGAAGGAGGCGACGATGCGTCTCGAGCTCAAGCAGGTGTGGGCCAACCCGGGGAGGCCGGTCCTCTTTTCCGGCGAGGAGGACCTGAAGGCCGTCCAATGGTACGAGGAAACCCTCGCCCTGGAGGGCCCGGTGGAGGCGAGCGGCTCCGCGTTTTATCAGGAAGACCGCATCTACCTGTTCCTGCATGTGCGGGGCCGGATCCACCGGAGCTGCTCCCGGTGCCTCGTCGATATCATCGAGCGTTTCGACAAAGATGAGTTCCTGGAGGTCCCCATCGACGAGGTGCCGCCGGGGATGCAATACCTGGAGCTCCGTCCCTACATCGAGAACGGCGTGCGGTTGGCCATCGAGCGCAAGCCCCTGTGCAAGCCGGATTGCAAGGGGATCTGTCCCCACTGCGGGGCGAACCTCAATCTGGAGGATCACCGACCGGGCTGCACGGCGGCGGAGAGGGAGGTGGATCCCCGCTGGGCGAAGTTGAAGGAACTGCTCGCCCCCCGGTGAGGGCCCTGGGGGTGGACCCCGGCCTCTCGGCCACCGGCTACGGGGTGGTGGAGGGCGCGGGGTCGGGGTTCCGGTTCGTGGCCAAGGGGACGATCCGTACCCGTGCCGGTGACCCGCTCCCCCGGCGGCTGCGGGCGATATTCGCCGCCTTGGAACGGGTGGTGGAAGAACACGACCCCCGGGTGGTGGCGGTGGAGGAAGTCTTCATGGCGAAGAACGTGTCCGCGGGGATGTTCACCGCCCAGGTGGCGGGGGTGGTTGCGCTCCTGGCCGAGGGGCGGGAGTTCGTCTCCTTCTCCCCGCGCCAGGTGAAGAAGTTCATCTGCGGCTACGGGGGAGCTCCCAAGGAACAGGTCCTGGGGATGGTGGAGCACCTCCTGGGGATCGAGGGGCTCGTGTCCGATCACGCCGCCGACGCACTGGCCCTGGCGGTGTGTGCGCTCCTATCGCGGCGATGACGCTTTATGACCTGCTGGGCGTGACCGAGGTCCCGGAGCGGCTGTTGTTGATAGACGGCCACTCGGCCCTGTTCCGGTCCTTCTACGCCCTGCCCGAACTGACCACGTCCAAGGGGACCCCGGTGAACGCCGTCTACGGGTTCACCCGGACGTTGCTCATGGCGCTGCGGGAGTACCCCTCGAAGTACGTGGTGGTTGCCTTCGATGCCAAGGGCCCGACCCTGAGGCACGCGGCCTACGCGGAGTACAAGGCCACGCGCAAGGAGATGCCCGACCCCCTCAAGGTCCAGCTGCCCCTGGCCAAGGAGTTGGTGGATGTGTTCGGGCTCAAGCGTCTGGAGCTGGAGGGCTATGAGGCCGATGACATCATGGCCACCCTCTCCCGACTCGCCGAGAGGCGGGGGATCCCCGTGCTGCACCTCACGGGAGATAAGGACATGGCCCAACTCGTGTCCGACAGGGTGTTCATCCTCAAGCCCGGTCGCCGCCCCACCGATCGCCTGGAGCTCCTGGACCGCCGGGGGGTCGAGGAGCGTTACGGCGTCCCTCCCGAGCGGATCGTGGATCTCCTCGCACTGGTGGGCGACTCCATCGACAACGTCCCCGGGGTGAAGGGGATCGGGGAGAAGACGGCGCGGAAACTCCTCCAACAGTACGGGTCGTTGGACGCGGTGCTCGAGGCGGCGGAGCGGATCCCCAACAAGCGGGTGGCGGAGGCCCTCAAGGCGCACCGGGAGGAGGCGCTCCTCTCCCGGGACCTGGTACGGTTGAAGGAGGCCCCCCTCGAGGTGTCCCTGGAGGGTTGTGCCCCCGCGCCGCTGGACCTGGAGGCCCTGCTCGAGTTCCTGGGCGAGCTGGAGTTCTTCTCCATCATCAAGGAGCTCGGCCTCGAGGCGCGGTACGAGGAGCTCCGCGCGGCGAAGACGGCGGGGGAGCCGAAGCCCGAGTACCGGGCGATCCTGGACGTGGGATCCCTGGACGCGCTCATAGAGAGGCTGGAGAGGGCCCGGGAGTTCGCCCTGGACCTCGAGACCACCGGCACCGATCCCCTCTCCGCCGAGATCGTGGGGATCGCCCTCTCCCTTTCCCCCTACGAGGGCTTTTACATACCGGTTGGGCACCGATACCTCGGAGCTCCTTCGCAGCTCCCGCTGGACCTCGTGCTCGAGAAGCTCAAGCCCCTCCTCGAGGACGGCGACCACCGTGTGATCGGCCAGAACTTGAAGTACGACATGGAGGTCCTGGCCAACTA
>JAADIW010000145.1:2315-6805 GCA_013151115.1 Caldisericota bacterium | reverse complement strand
TCGCCGGGGCGGAGTACATCGACGCCGAAGGGAAGCTCGTCACCCCGGGATTGGTCAACGCCCACGCCCACCTTTACTCGAGCCTCGCCCGGGGGATGCCCCTCACGGATTTCGCGCCGCGCACGTTCCGCGAGATCCTGGAGGGCCTGTGGTGGAAGCTCGATCGCGCCCTGGACCCCGAAGGGGTATACCTGTCCGCCCTGGTGGGGGGGATCTGGCATCTGCGCCGGGGCGTAACGGCGATCTTCGATCACCACGCGTCCCCGGCCGCCATCGAGGGCTCCCTGTCCGCGATAAAGCGCGCGGTGACGGACGAGCTCGGGATGCGATGTGATCTCTGCTACGAGGTGACCGATCGGGGCGGGGCCGCGGAACGGGATGCCGGTATCGCCGAGAACGTCCGCTTCGCGAGGGAAGAGCTCGTCCCCGGTTTCGCTTCCGCGCACATGGGCCTCCACGCCTCCTTCACCCTCTCGGACGAGTCCCTGGAGAAGGCGGCGGGCGCCGCGGAGCCCCTGGGACTCCCCTTCCACATCCACCTGGCCGAGGGGAAGGAGGATCCCGTGGACTCCCTCCAGAAATACGGGATGCGGACGGCGGAGCGCCTGGACAAGTTCGGGATCCTCACCGAGGGCACCCTCCTCATCCACGGGATCCAACTTTCGGGGGCGGAGCTAGAGCTCCTGTCCGAGCGCCCGGCGAGCCTGATCCACAACCCCCGCTCCAACATGAACAACGCGGTGGGCGCCGCTCAGGTGGTGAAGATGCTCGCCCGCGGGATACGGGTGGGGATCGGGACCGATGGCTTCGGCGCCGACATCCTGGGGGAACTCCTCGCCGCGCGGCTCCTGGCCCACCACACCACCGGTGACCCCACCGCCCTCGGGGACGGCGATCTCCTGCGGATCCTCGCGCATAACTACGAACTCGCGGAGAGGTCCTTCGGGGTCCCCTTCGGGAAATTGGCGCCGGGGTACGCCGCGGACCTCGTGATCTGGGACTATCGCCCGCCGACGCCCCTCGACGCCGGCAACCTCCTCTCCCACCTCCTCTTCGCCGGGATCTCGGAAGGGCTGTCACCGCACGCGGTGATCGTCGCCGGGGAGGTGAGGGTCTCGGGGGGCGAACTCGTCCCGGTGGACGAGGGGGATGTCCTCGCCCGGGCCCGGGAGAAGGCCGCTGCGCTCTGGAGGAAGCTCTGAGGAAGGAGGACACATGGGAACGCCAGACATTTCCGTAGAGGTAGCGGGCCTTTCGCTCGCGAATCCCCTGATGCCGGCGGCGGGTCCCCTCACCAGTTCGCCCAGGGCCGCGGAGCGGATCGCGGCGACCGGGGTCGGCGCCATCGTGGCGAAGACGATCTCGGTAGTGGCCGCCGAGGTGCCCCACCCGAATATCGCCCGCCTGCCCTACGGGCTCCTCAACTGTGAGCTCTGGTCGGAGGACCCGCCGGAGCGGTGGTTCTCGGAGTATCTCCCGGCGTTCAAGGCCCTGGGCAAGCCCCTCATCGTTTCCTTGGGCTATCGGCCGGGCGAGGTACGGGAGCTGATCCCCAAGGCGGAGCCGTTCGCCGACGCGTTCGAGTTGTCCACCCATTACGTGGGCACCGACCCCCGCCCCCTCTACGAGATCGCCAAGGCCGCGAAGGGGGTCACGGACAAGCCCGTATTCATCAAGCTCTCGCCCCACGTGCCGAATATCGAGGAGTTCGCCCAGGCGGCCGAGGAGGGCGGTGCGGACGGCCTGGTGGCCATAAACTCGCTGGGGCCGGGCCTCGCCATCGATATCCGCAAGCGGAAGCCTCTCCTGGGGGGCGAGCACGGCTACGGGTGGCTCTCCGGCCCGGCGATAAAGCCCATCGCCCTGAGGGCGGTCTACGACGTGAGCAGGGCGGTGAAGATCCCGGTGATCGGGGTGGGGGGGATCGCCAGCGCCGAAGATGTGGTGGAGTTCTTCATGGCGGGGGCGAGCGCGGTGCAGATCCTCTCCGCCGCGATTTTGAAGGGGGTCAAGATCTTCGCCGAGATCCTGGAGGCGCTCCCTCGGCTCCTCGGGGAGTTGGGGGTGGAACGCCTGCGCGATCTGGTAGGGGCCGTACATGGGTGAGCCCGTTGCCTTCCGCTGTGTGAGCTGTAAACGGGAGTATGGGCCCTGGGAGCACGATTACTACTGTCCCCGCTGCGGCCCGGTGAAGGGGACGTTGGAGGTCCTCTACGACTACGGCGCCCTGGCCCGGAAGCTCTCCCCCCTGAGCTTCGCCCAGACCCGGCGTTTCTCCCTGTGGCGGTACGAGGAGGTGTTGCCGGTGGGGTTCGAGTACGCCGTGGACCTCCGGGCGGGCTGGACCCCGCTATACGCGCGACCGGAACTGGCGGCGGAGCTCGGGCTCTCCGCACTGTGGATCAAGGATGATTCCCTCAACCCCACCGGCTCCTACAAGGACCGGGCCACCGCGGTGGTGATCGCCGCCGCCCGGTACCTCTCGCGCTCGGCCCTCACCTGCGCCTCCACCGGGAACACCGCGAGTTCGGTGGCCGGCTTCTGCGCCGCCGCGGGGATCCCGGCCTATATCTTCGTCCCGGAGGCGACCCCCCGGCCGAAGGTCGCCCAGCTCCTCGCGTTCGGGGCCACCGTGTTCGCGGTGGAGGGCGACTATTCCCACGCGCAGAGGCTGTGCGAGGAGGCGCGAGAGCGATTCGGCTGGTACGACCGCTCCGACGGCGTCTCCCCCATGAACGCCGAGGGGAAGAAGACCGGAGCGTACGAGATCTGGGAGCAACTCGGGGGCAAGGTCCCGGATTACGTCCTCGTCTCGGTGGGGGACGGCTCCGTGATCTCGGGGATCTGCAAGGGCTTCCTGGAGCTCGCGGAGCTCGGCCTCTCCGAATCGGCCCCGAAGGTCTACGGGGTCCAGGCGGAGGGGGCGGCGGCGGTGGCCCACGCCTTCGCCCGGATGAAGCGGGGCGAGGGGATCCTCCCCGCGGAGGAGCCCGCGGAGACCCTGGCCGACTCCATCTGCGTCGGCAACCCCAAGGACGTGGTCAAGGCGGTGACCTACGTGGACCGGACCGGAGGGGGGTTCGTCACCGTGAGCGACGAGGAGATCATCGGAGCGGTGGGGGAGCTGGCGCGGAAGGCGGGCGTGTTCGCCGAACCCGCGGCGGCGGCCCCCTACGCCGGCCTCCTGCGGCTCCTGCGGGACGAGGTGATCGGCGAGGGGGCCAAGGTGGCGATAGTCATCACCGGGTCCGGGCTGAAGAACCCCGAGGGGGCGCTCCGGGCGGCGGGGGAGCCCCTGCGGGTCCCGCCGGAGATCGGAGCGGTGGAGCGTATACTCTCGGCCGACGCGCTATGAGGCTCCGGTTCACCCTCAACGGGAGACCCGTGGAGGTGGAGACCCACCCCGGGCGACGGCTCCTGGACCTCCTGCGGGAGGACCTGGGCCTCATCGGGGTGAAGGAGGGTTGCGGCGAGGGGGAGTGCGGTGCCTGCACGGTGTTGGTGGACGGAAAGCCCCGGCTCTCCTGCCTCACCGCGGCGATCCAGGTGGAGGGGAAGGAGGTCCTCACCGTCGAAGGGCTGAGGGATCACGGGGAGCTCCACCCCATCCAGCGGGCCTTCGTGGAGGCGGCCGGCGTGCAATGCGGCTTCTGTACCCCGGGATTCATCATGATCACCTACGCCCTCCTGAAGGAGACCCCCGACCCGAGCCCAGAGGAAGTGCGGGCGTGGCTTTCGGGGAACCTGTGTCGCTGTACCGGGTATCAGCAGATCGTGGAGGCCGTCCTCTTGGCCGCGGAATACATGCGCGGTGAAGTGGCGGGGGATCGGCGATGAGCGGAAATGGCTGCCCCCCCGTCGTCCATCGGCGATCATCGGCCACGGCAGTCGTCTTGGCGGCCGGGGCGGGGCGCCGCATGGGGGCGCCGAAACTCCTCCTCTCATTCAGGGGAAAGCCGCTTCTGGCATGGGTCCTCGAGCTGGTCGAAGCCCTCCCTTTGGAGCGACGCCTCATCGTCCTCGGCGCCCACGCTGACACGATCCTGGCGGAGATTTTCGGCTCCAGTTCCTCGCCGCCCATCGCTGGTCGCCCGTCTCCTATCGCCCACCACGGGCACCTTTGGGAGGTGCTCGTGAACCCCGACTGGGAAGAGGGCATGGGGAGCTCCCTCCGCCTGGCGGCGGGACACGTGGACGGGGGGATGCTGGTCTTCCTGGGGGACATGCCACTGGTGCCCCGGGAGGCGGCGCTGGCGGTGCTCTCCCGGGCCGGGGAGCGCCCGGTGGCCCCGATCCACCGGGGACAGCGGGGGTTTCCGGTGTACCTCCCCCCGGGGCTTCGGCCGCGACTCCTCGAGCTCCAGGGAGACATCGGGGCCCGGGGGCTCATCTCCGGGGACTGCGAGCTCATCCCCGTGGAGGATCCCGGGGTGGTCCTGGACATCGACGTCGCGACGGACCTCATCTCGGCGCGAGGTGGAGGATGAAGA
>JAADIW010000145.1:0-2297 GCA_013151115.1 Caldisericota bacterium | reverse complement strand
CCAAGAGCTTGGCCGAAGCGGTAGAGCACGTGCGGAAGGGGGGGCTGCCCCTCGCCGGGGGGACCGATGCCTTCGTGCGCATCCGCAAGGGCTTTTGGGACCCCCCGTTCCTGGTCTACATCGGCGAGCTCCCCGAGCTCCGGGGGATCGAGGTGCGAGGGGATGGAGCGGAGGTGGGAGCGGCGGTCACCCACGCCGAGCTCCTCCGCTCGGAGCTCTCCCAGCGCCTGCCGATATTCAAGTTGGTGTTGGAGAAGCTCGGGGCGCCGGCCATCCGCGAGATGGGGACCGTCGGGGGCAACGTGGCCAACGCCTCCCCCGCCGGCGACATCCTGATCCCCCTCTATCTCCTCGAGGCGCGGGTGAACCTCGTGGGCCCCGACGGCGAGCGGTCCCTCCCCATCGACGAGTTCGTCCTCGGGCCGGGGAAGACGGCCCTGCAGCGGGGGGAGCTCATAAAGAGCTTCTGGATCCCGTTCCCGGAGGGGGAGCCCAGGGCGTATTTCCACAAGGTGGGCCGGCGGCGGGCCCTCTACATCGCGGTGCTTTCCTTGGGAGCCCTCCTCTGGCTCGAGGGGGATGTGATCCGGGAGGCGCGACTCGCCCTGGGGGCGGTGGCGCCCACGGTGGTACGTCCCCGCGGGGTGGAGGCGAAGCTCCGGGGCCGTAAGCTCTCCCGCGAGGACCTCGAGCCCCTGTGCGCGGAGCTTTCCGCGGCCACGAGCCCCATCACCGACGTCCGCGGCCCGGACTGGTACCGCCGCGAGGCCGCCGGCCGCCTCCTCCTCGGGCTGCTCCGGCTGCGGGAGGCTTAAGAAGGCGCCTCCCGTGAGACCACGTCCCGAGCCCCTCGCGGTTCAGCTGACATCTCGCCCGCGACCGTGAGGGGACGGAGGGTATGGTGACCGACCTGGCGATCATCCTCGCCCTGGCCGCGGCGCTGAGCTGGGGCGTGGCGCAGGTGGTGTCGAAGCTCGGGCTCGCCCGGATGGAGCTCCCTCTCTACGCCGCGATCCGTGCCTCGTTCGCGTTCCTGTTCGCCGTGCCCTACGGACTCGCGACCGGGGCGTTCCGGTTCGGGGATCCCCACCTCATCTGGGTGGCCGCCCTGGCGGGGCTCATCGATCCCTTCCTGGGGACGCTCCTCTACATGTACGCCCTGAAACACGGCGAGGCCCACGGCGCCGCGGCGCTGGCCAACACGGCCCCGTTTTGGGGCGTGGTCACGGCGGTGGTGTTCCTGGGGGAACCCGCCCGCTACGTGACCTTCCTCGCCGCCATCCTGGTGGTGGTCGGGGCCTATTTCCTCATCGCGCCGCCGGGGAAAGGGGGGCGTACGGGCTCCGTCGCCGGGGGCCTGGCCGCCCTGGGGGCGGCGTTGCTGTGGGGGATCGCTGAGGTGGGGCCGGCGAAGTATTGCCTTTCACGGGGGATGACCCCGGCGGAGTTCCAGCTCGTCCTCGTGGGGGTCGCCTCCGTCACCTGGTGGACGGCGGCCCTGTGGCGGCGTTCGCCCGAGGCAAGGGGGACAGATCCCGTGGGGGTCTGGATCGCCTTCTTCACCGCCGGCGTGGGGTTCTTCCTGGGATGGATCCTGTGGCTATCGGGGCTGGCGGAGGCGAGCCTGCTCACCCCGATCCGGGGCGGTGCCATGACCATCTTCGCCTTCGCCACCAGCGTGATCCTGCTCGGCGAACGCCCCACGGGGCGTTCCTTCATGGGCGCGGCCCTCGCCAGCGCCGGCGTGGTCTTGGTCTCCCTGGGCGCTTAGCTTGTGTTTGTTCCTTGTTTCTGTTGTTCGACCGTGAGATCAAAACACCTTGCGAACACGAAAAACTAATTCTCCGGAGGTGTCTCTCGCGCTGTAGACGAGACACCCCAAAAGCTCGACACTATACCGAAGATAGAAAAAGGCGGGGGCAGCATCCAAGTCCAAAGGGCCAAATCGCAGAACAAGTGCTGCACCCCGCCGAAAAACTTGCTGAGCCATAATCTAATGGTACCCCTTACCAACTACCTCATGGTTCTTCAGCGGGTAAAACGATAAGTGTGGCTGTTTGGAAGTGAGGTAAAGAGTATCTCAAGTTGGATACGTTGTTAGGATTATAGGTTCCCCATTCACCTGTTAATGTATACACTCCAGGTTTGAAGTAATAAGGTGGAAATTGGTAGTAAAAAAGAAGAAACTTCGTGTTTTCTCCTTTTCCCGTTTGAATAACAACATATTGGCGTTTCAAGGGGATTGACTGACCGTTGATATAAAGTTTGAAATAATGGGGCCCTAGAGCTGTTGTATA
>JAADIW010000163.1 GCA_013151115.1 Caldisericota bacterium | reverse complement strand
CTCCGATGTCGACGAGGAGGGCACGGGGAAACTGGCCGGGCTGAAGGAACTCGTCGCGACGGTATTCGGCGGGACGCGGGAACTCCGCACCCCCGCCGATGACCTCTGGCCCATCCTCCTCTCCCTACGGCTGGCCGCGCTCGGGATCTTCGGGGACGGGTGAGGTAGGGGGAGATGGTACGCCGGTTCGCCGAGGCCGTCGCTGCCCACCCCGTGAGGGCGCTCCTCGTCATCGGGGCGATCACACTCGTCTTCCTCTTCTTCGCCCCCCGGATCCAGTTCCTCTCCGAGATGGACAAGATGCTCCCCGCCGGGGATCCGGTGGTGGCGAAATTCCGCGAGACCAAGGACACCTTCGGGTCCCAATCGGTGCTCATGGTGGGGGTGGCCGCCCCCGAGGGGGGCACCCTGTTCACGCTGGAAAGCGTGCGCAAGCTCTACTCCCTCACCCAGGAGCTGGAGTCGTTGGTGGACGAGGGGTTGCTGGAGGAGGTCGTCTCGCCCACCAACGTGGACATCGTGGAGGGCACGGAGCTCGCCCTGGTGGTGCGCCCGGCCCTCCGCCGCCCCCCCGCGGACGAGGCCGAGGCCAGGGCCTTCGTGGACCGGCTGTTGGCCGAGCGGAGGATCGCGGGGTCGTTGGTCCTCGAGGACGGGTCGGCCTGCCTCATCGTCCTCAAGGTGCACCCCGAGGCGGAGGGGAACAAGGAGAAGGTGGCGGAGCTCGTGTCCCGGGTGGAGGGGATCCTCGCCCGATACCGGGGACCGGAGGAGTTCTACCTCACCGGCGACGCGGCCTTCGTCCACTATATGGACGCCTACATGCGCCAGGACCTGCGGGTCCTCTTCCCCATCGTGGTCCTGGTGGTGCTCGGGGTGCTCTTCCTGAGCTTCCGCGTGCTGCGGGGGATGTTCCTCCCCCTGGCGGTGGTCATCGTCGCCGTCATCTGGACCGTGGGCCTGATGTCGCTCGTAGGGGTGAAGCTCTCCATGGTGTCCAGCTTCCTCCCGGTTCTCCTCGTCGCCGTGGGCTCGGCCTACGGGATCCACGTCGTGAACCACTACTTCGAGCGCGCGGGCGAGGGATCCCCCAAACGCGAGCTCATCGCCGAGGTGGTGGAGGCGATGGCGAACCCGGTGTTCGCCTCGGCCCTCACCACCGCGGCCGGCTTCCTCACCCTGATCTCGGCCTTCCTCAAGCCCATCCGGGAGTTCGCGATCTTCTCCGCCGTGGGGGTCCTGATCTCCTTCGCCGTGGCCCTCACGCTGATCCCCGCCGTTCTGTCCCTGCTCCCGCTCCCCCGGGGACGGGTGGCGCACCGGTCGCGGGCGAGGGCGGCCGGGGCGCTGGCCCGGGGGGTGTACCGCCGCGGACCCTGGCTCCTCCTGGGGGCGGGGGTGATCTTCGCGGTGTTCCTCTCCCAGATCCCCCATATCCAGGTGGAATCGGACATGGCGAAGTACTTCCGCCCCGAGGCGCCCGTGATCCAGGGGCTGAGGTTCATCGAGAGGAATTTCGGCGGGAGCCAAAACATCAGCATCGTCATCGAGACCGGCCGCCGCGACGGCCTCAAGGACCCGGAGGTCCTCGCCTTCGTGGACGCCCTCCAGCGGCATCTCGAGACCTCCGGTATCGTCGGTTACACCTCCTCCATCGTGGACCTGATCAAGGAGACCAACTACACCCTCCACGGGGACGACGAGGACTACTACGCCATCCCGGATTCCCCGCGGGCGGTGGCTCAGCTCCTCCTCCTCTACGAGATGGGCGGGGGGAAGATCCTGCGGAGCATGGTCACCCGGGACTTCTCCGCGGCCCAGCTCACCGCCCGGGTCAGGTCGGTGGGCACCGCGGCCTACGAGGCGCTGATGGCCGACGTGGGGCGGTTCATCGCCGAGCACGCCCCTCCCGGCGTCACGGGATACGTCACCGGATCGCTGGTGATCTACGTCCGCATCAGCCACAAGATCGTCCAATCCCAGATCGTGAGCCTATTCGCGAGCTTCGGGGCGGTATGGCTCATCGTCTCGCTCTTACTGGGGACCGCCGTCGGCGGGGCGTTCGCGTTGCTCCCCCTCGTGGTCTCCGTGGTGGGCAACTTCGGCGTCATGGCCGTCACGGGCGCGAGGCTCGATATGGCCACGGTGATGATCGCGAGCCTCGTGATCGGGATCGGAGTGGACTACGCCGTGCACTTCATCACCCGGTATCGGCGTGAGCGCATGCGCGGGCTTCCCCATCCCGAGGCGTTACACGTCACCTACGATACCGCGGGGAGGGCGATCTTGTACAACGCGTTGACGCTCACCGCCGGTTTCCTGGTGCTGCTGTTGTCGCGCTTCGGGGCCCTGGCGACCATGGGGTGGTTGACCGCCCTCACCATGGTGACGAGCTCCGCCGGGGCGCTCCTCGTCCTCCCCGCCGTGTTGGGCCTCGTGGAACCGCGGTTCCTCAACCGGCGATATGTGCTCAGGTGGACCAAGGGGGGGCCGCGGCTGGCGAAGCTCGTCGCGGATCCCCGAGGGGGGAAGACCGAAAGGAGGGAATCGTGAAGAGGAAGATATGGATCGCCGTTTGGTGCCTGCTTTCGCTGGGCACGGGGCTCCTCGCCCGGGGGCTGACCGCCGACGAGATCCTGGCCAATGTGGAGGGGAAGGGCCTCATGGGCGGGGAGACGGGGGAGGTGGTGGCCACGGTGCGCTTCACCATCACCGAAGGGGACGTCACCAACGTGTATGAGTTCCGGGTCTATTCCGCCCGTGGGATCGAGGGCCAACCCGACCGCAGCCTCATAGTCTACCTCAAGCCCGAGCTCGTGGCCGGCACCATGTTCCTCACCTGGACCCCGAAGGAGGGCGACGCGCGGATGTGGTTGTACCTGCCGGCCCTCGGCCTGGTTAAGGAGCTCGTCTCCGCGGAGGCCCGCCGACAGGAGTTCATCGCCGGCTCCGGCATTACCCGCGAGGATATCGCTGAGGGCTTCCGGTATCGCGACGACTACGTGCCCGAGCTCAGGGGGGAGGAGGTGGTGGACGGGACCCCCGCCTACGTCATCGTCCTCACTCCCCGGGAAGGCCACAGCACCGAGTGGGCGAGGATCGTGCTGTGGGTGGACAAGGAGAATTTCGTCGTCCTCCGCAGTGAGTTTTACGACGTCGAGGGCGACCTCGGGAAGGTGATCGAGGCGGCGGATTTCTACGCCGACGACCTCGGCTACATCCCTCACAAACTGACCATCCGGGATCTCACGACCGGCAACGTCGCGGTCCTCGAGATCCTCTCGCGTGTATCACGGGACATCCCCGATGAGTACTTCGAGCCCGAGAAACTCCCCACGCTGGAGATACCGCTTACCGGCTGAGCGCCGCCGGGGGGATCCCGGTATAATGGAAAATGGTTGTGGATAAGATCGCGCGTGAGGGGTGAGCCGGGATGAGAGCGATGTCGTTATCGGTAGGGGTGCTCGTGTTTCTGGTCGGGGGTTCCCTCGTCGTGGCCCAGGAGGTCCAGACGGCCCCCGTCACGTTGGTGGGCGAGGAACAGACCGCCGCGGTCACGTTGGAATCGGTCATCTCGCTGATCCAGGAAAACCCATTGGTGCCGGAGACCCACGTCGAAACGCTGACGCTGCTCGTCTCCACCGCGGTGGAGCTGGGGCTCATCACCCCCGAGCAGGCGCTGGACCTCCTGGAGACCGTGGGATGGGCCGACCTCACGGCGGAGGACAAGATAGGCCTCGTCGTGAGGGCCCTGGAGCTGGCCCTGGCCGCGATCACCGCCGAGGGGGCGGCCTACGACGAGGTGCTCGCCGCCCTGGAGGAGGTCGTCGAGGCCGAGGAGCTCGGCCCCCTGGCGTCGGGTGAACGCGATCTGATGGCACTGCTCGGCGTCATAAAGGCCCTGCGGGAATCCGGGGAGGAATTGTCCGCCGGGCTCTTACAGCGGATCGCGGAAGCCCTGGACTCCGATGTCCCCGCCGGCCAGGTGGTCCGCCTCGTCAAGTCGTTGACCCGTCAGGGGGCGGACGAGGAGGAGATCCTCGCTGCCCTGGAAGAGCTGATCGAGGAGGGACACGGTAAGGGCCCCGACGGGAAGGGCGAACACCCCGGCAAGGGCAAGGGCGCCAAGGGGAAGGGCGCGGGCAAAGGCGAGGACGATGACGGCGAAAACGGGCCCGGCAAGCCGGGGCACGGCAAAGGGAAAGGGCACGGAAAGGGGAAGGGAAAGGCGGACTGAATCCGCGCGTTTCGGACGCATATGACAGCGGCGGTCCCCATGGACCGCCGTTTTTTAGCCGCGTCGCGTTCTCGGGTACCATCGACACGTGGGGTGAAAACGGGATGATACGGGGGAGAGCGTGGAAATACGGCGACGATGTGAACACCGACGTGATCTTCCCCGGACGTTACACCTATGCCCGGATGGAGCCCGCGGAGATGGCCAAACACGCGCTGGAGGACCTGGATCCGCGGTTCGCGAAGGAGGTCAAACCGGGGGACGTGATCGTGGCGGGAAGGAACTTCGGTTGCGG
>JAADIW010000032.1 GCA_013151115.1 Caldisericota bacterium | reverse complement strand
CACCTCGGGGGAGAGGACCGGCCGCAGGGAATCCGCCGGGATCGTGAACTCCTCGAGGTCCGCCTCGGCCCGCCAGCACATGTCGGGGAGCTTCTCGCGACGGAACGGCCCGCGGGATGAGAGCCTCAGCCGTGCGGACCGGAAACTGGGCCGGGTGAGGAGCGTGGCACGCCGGCTGTTCAGCTGGATCAGAGCGGAGTCCTTGTTCCCCGGGACGAGCCGCTCCTCCCCGCCGTGGACGCAGAAGTACCCCTTCCGCGTCACGTTCAAAGAAGAGGGGTCCAGCTCCGCGTAGCCGAGGACGGCCTTGTACCGCGTCCCGGTGGGCATCTCCTCCGCGTCCTCGGGCTTCCCCACCCCCGTGTAGAGCACGCGGAAGTGACCGTCCGCGAACGTGACCCGCGGGTCCTCGCAGCCCTTGACCGCCTCCCAGTGCGTCTGGGGCCAGAGGACGATACGCGCCCGCAGCGGCCGGGCGAACTCCCCGCTCAGGAGTTCCTCGATTCCCAGGGACACCACGCCGATGCTGGAGGTGTAGGAGTAGTAGTCGAACACGAGGCGAGGGAAGATGTAGACGGTCCGCCCCACCAGGACCGCCCCGGGGTTGAAGGCGGCGAGGGGCTTCCGCCGGGGGTAGTTCTCCACCTCGAAGTCATCCGGTCCCAGCACCTGACGCCGCTCGAAGATGTCCTCCGTCCGGGGCCCCCGCAGCCCGCGGAGCTCCCGCAGCGCCCGCCACGCCCGTTGCTCAAGCCTCCGTTCCAACGTGGACATCTCGCGCTCCCGCCCCGGGGATCCGACTACGCCCTCTCGGCCACGGTCCGCCGCCTGAGGGTCCGCTTCATCAGGAGGAGGGAGATCAACCAACTTATCGTGGATTCCGCCCCTTGGTTTCGGTTCACCCCCGTGGGCTGAAGGCCGTCGTAGCAGCCCCCGGTGGTGAAATCATACAGCGGGACCCCCAGGTCGTTCCGTCCCAGGAACCAAGCGAACGCCCGCTCCATCTCACGCCACCAGAAGGGGTCCCCGGTGATCAGCGCGGCCTCGCGACACGCGTCCACCAGGGCGGCGGCATCCAGGGGCTGTTGGTCGAACCGGGCCCTCTCCCCGCCCCGGGGGTACCAGCCCTGGTTCCCCACGAGGCTGAGGTGATCACCGTGGGGGTCGGTCTGCACCTCGATGAGCCACCGGAGGGCCTCGATACCCTTCTCCACGTATTCCCGACGCTCCAGGGCCCTGCCCGCGACGATCAGGGCCTGGGGAAGCCGGGCGTTGTCGTAGGTGAGGACCTCCTCGGGCCAGGGCCAGTCCGGCTTGGCGCCGGCGACGAACGCGTGGTGGAGCTTCCCCGCGAGATCCTGCAGGGCCCCCTTGACCTCGGTGTCCCCGGGGAACTTCTCGAGGTAATAGGCGCCGCCGAGCACGGCGAAGGCCAACGCCCTGGCCGCGGACAGCCTCTCCCAGGTGGGGAGGGCCTTCCGGAACAACTCGATGCTGAGGGCCAGGAGGTCCTCGGGGAGTTTGCCGGCCACGGCGTGCCCCAGGGCCCAGATCGCGCGCCCCTGGGCGTCCTCGGAGTCGCCCTCGGGGACGAAGGACCGCTCATAGGTGAGGAGGTTTCGGAACCAACCGCCCTCGGTTTGGGCGTGGTGGAGGAAGGAGAAGTAGGTGTGCATGAGGTCCCAGATCTCCCTGTCGCCGTAGAGGTCCCAGTGGAGGAGGGTGACGATCAGGGCCCGGGCGTTGTCATCGGTGGTGTAGCCGAAGCGTCTGTCGGGGATAGTGTAGATGGCGTGTTGGAGGACCCCCGTCCCATCCGTGAGGCGCCGCAGGTGTGATAGGTCCACCTCGGGGAGGGTGTGGAGCTTGAACGCCCGGAACGGGCGTTTCCCCGCCCGGGCGTGGAGGACCAGTGCCCGCTCGAACGCCTCGGCGTACTGTCCCGCCACCTCCCGCCATACCATCTGCCGCCCGAACTCGTAGGCCGCCTTGCGCATGCGATCGCGTTTGGCCTCGTCCCGCAGGAGCTCGAGCAGCACCCGGGCCATCGCCCCCGCGTCCCGGAACGGGACGAGGATCCCCCTCCCCTCGGCGAGCATCTCCTCCGCGTACCAGGAGGGGGTGGAGACGATGGCCTTTCCCGTGGCCAGGGCGTAGGTGATCGTCCCCGATACCGCCTGTTCCCGCACGAGGTATGGGGCGAGGAAGATGTCGGCCGCCACCAGGAACTTGATGAGCTCCTCCAGGGAGACGTACCGGTTGTGGAACACCACGTTCTCCTCTATCCCCAACCGCTTGACCCGCTCCTCGAGGGAGAGCCGGTAGCTCTCGCCGTAGCGCTTTCTCACCTCGGGGTGGGTCGCGCCGACCACGAAGTAGAGGGCCTCGGGGAACTCGCGGGCCACCTCGGCCATGGCCTCGATGGCGTACTCGATCCCCTTGTTGGGGGATAAGAGGCCGAAGGTGAGGATCAGGGGGCGCCCCTCGGCCCCGAACTGATCCTTGTAGTAGGCCGGGTCCAGGAAGGGGACGTCGGGGGCCCCGTGGTAGATGATGGCGATCCTATCGGCGGGGACATCGTAGATCTCGCGGAGCATCTCCGCGGACTTCCGCGTCTGGGCGACGAGCAGGGTGGAGCGGGCGGCGATCTCCTGGAGGACCTCCCGTTGGGAGGGGCTCGGCTCGTGGAGGACGGTGTGGAGGGTTGTCACCACCGGTTTGCGCACGTGCTCCAGGAGCTCGATGATGTGGCTGCCGTCTTCCCCGCCGAAGATCCCGTACTCGTGCTGGAGGGAGACGACGTCGATCGGCGAGAGGTTGATGAACTCCGCCGCGTCGAGGTAATCCTCCTCGCGGTGGTCACGGACCGCGAACCGCACTTCGGGCGGGTAATCCAGGGGCTCCGCCCCCCGATGCATCGCGATCACGTGGAGATAGCGCTGGGCCTCGTCCGCGAGCACGTTCCCGTAGAGTTCGTTCAGGGCGGTGAGGAGGTCCTGGGTGAAGGTGGCGATGCCGCACTGTCGCGGGGGATAGGTGCCGATGAACGCGATCCGTAAGGGCTTCAGAAACCGTGTGTGCATGGCACTCAAGGTTCGCCCAAAGGCCGACCCCCCTCAACCCCTTCCTCCCTGAGGAAAAGGAGGATGTCGACGAGATCGGCGTGGGCCACGCACACGACCTTGTCGGCGGCGCCGTAGTAGAGGCGGAGCACCCCTTGCGACAGGACGGCCCCCGTGGGGAAGGTGACACCGGGCACATCGCCGTGGAACTCGTAGTCCTCCCGGGGGCCCAGGACCCAGGAGGCGGCGCGGCGGATGACCCGCCAGGGCTCGTCCAGATCCAGGAGCGCGAGGCCCACCCGGTAAAGGCTCCCCGAGGCGGTCCGGCGGACCCCGTGGTACACCAGGAGCCAACCCTCCTCGGTCTCGATGGGCGGGGGTCCGAGTCCGACCCGGTGGCAGTCCCACCAACCGGGGCGCACCGGCAGGAGCACCCGGTGCTCCCCCCAATAGCGGAGGTCCGGGGAGAAGGAGATCCAGATGTGGGCTTCCCCACGGATGATGGGACGGTGGATCAGGGCGTACTTGCCCCCGAAGGTCCGCGGGAAGAGGGAGGCGTCCTTGTCTTCCGGGGGGACCAGGGCCCCGTGGCGGGTGAATCCCCGGAAATCGCGGGTGGTGATGAGGGAGACCACCGGCCCCCCCACGGAGAAGGAGACATAGGTGATGGCGTATTCCCCGCGATCGGGGAGCCACACGATCCGGGGATCCTCGAGGCCCCAGCGTTCCTCGGCGTGGCGGGGGTCGGGCAGAAGCGTGGGGGAGGACGCGATCTCCCAGCGGGTGTAGCCGTCGGGGCTTCTGGCCAGGGTGAGGTGTGAGAAGCCGCGGAAGTCCTCTACGCGCACCAGGAGCAGCGTCTCGCCCCCGTGTTCCACCGCCCCGGGGTTGAACACCGAGTTCGCCGGGTACGGCCACCCCTCCGGGGAGAGGACCGGGTTCCCACCGTATCGCTTGAACAGTTCCATCCCGATCGGGCCAGTTTATAACCGGGCCACGGCGCCACGGGCAAACTTGACCCGGGCGCCGACAGGCCCTAAGTTACCATCGCGGTGTCGGATATACGGGCCGAGGGAAGGCTCCGGGAACATCCCGTCCTCATCTTCAGGCGCCCAAAAGCGGTCACCTTTACCTTCGATGGGCGCCCCATCCGCGCGTACGAGGGGGAAACCATCGCCGCGGCATTGCACGCCGCCGGGGTGAGGATCCTCTCCCGCACCAGATCCGGTGCGCCCCGGGGGCTCTTCTGCGCCATCGGGAAATGTTCCTCCTGTCTCGCCACGGTGGACGGGGTCCCCAACGTGCGCACCTGTATCACCCCGGTCAGGGAGGGGATGGTGGTCGAATCCCAACGGGGCCCGGGGAGGCTGAACCCCGGGTTCGAGCCCCGGTCCCAGGGGGTGGAACAGCGTACCGTGGGGGCCGCGGTGGTGGGGGCCGGGCCGGCCGGGCTCGCGGCGGCCAGGGCCCTCATCCGCCACGGCGTGAGGCCCCTGGTCATCGACGAGAACCCCCACCTCGGGGGGCAGCTGGTGAAGCAGACCCACAAGTTCTTCGGCTCC
>JAADIW010000161.1 GCA_013151115.1 Caldisericota bacterium | reverse complement strand
GCCTACCTCGAGTTCGATAAGGACCGGATAGCCGAGGGCGTCGCTTCCCTGGAGGCGGCGCTGCGCCGGCACCGCGGCGCGTCTCCCCCCGCGGGGAGGGGATGTGCCGTATAATCTTCAGTGCCAAACCTTCAAGGAGGTGGTAGTGTGCGCAAGTTCTTCCTTCTGATTCTCGTTGGGCTGGTGGGCCTGGTGGGATTGGCCCAAGAAGTCGGTACGCGTGATAACCCCATCATCTGGGTGTTCCCGCCCTCCACGCATCCGGCGCTGATCGAGGATATCGCCAAGAAGATCGCCGCCGACATCGGCCGGATGACCGGCCTCTTCATCGTGCCCAAGGTGATGCCCGACTACGCCGCGCTGATCGAGGCCTTCAAGGCCGCCGAGGGCAACGTCATGGGCGTCCCCACCACCGACCAGTACGCCCGGATCTCGGTGGAGACCAACTTCGAGACCACCCCGCGTCTGGCGGCCGTCCGCTACGGTTACCCCTACTACTTCGCCTCCATTTACGCCCCGCGCGAGAAGGGCTTCAAGTCGGTGGAGGACCTCCAGGGGACGGTGTGGATCTATAACGACGAGGGTTCCACATCCGGCTACAAGCTCCCCAAGATGTTCTTCGACAAACACGGGATCACGTTCAAGGGCGTGGTGAAATCCGGCGGCCACACCAACTCGATGGTGGCCCTCCTGGAGGGCCAGGGCGACTTCTGTACCGGCTACGGCTCCCCGCCCCTGCCCCCCGAGGACTGCGACGGGGCGGTGTTGTACCTCTTCCAGTCCTGTCTCGAGGCCGGCGATGACGAGGCCAAGTGCTACGCGTTCGCCAAGGACGCGCTGAAGGCCTGCGATACCCGCTGGGAGTATGGCAACTACCCCGAGCTGTGGCTGTGGAACCCGTGGAAGAACGAGCTCATGCCGGAGCAGTACCGCGGGAAGTGCGTGGACCTGCGCCGCGCCGCCGCCAAGATCGGCGCCTACGGCGATATCTGGGAGATCGTGGAGAAGATCGGGGTCGTGTTCACCGTCGGTCCCATGCCCAACGACTGCATCGCGTTCTCGCCCGGCTTCCCCAAGGAGATCCAGGACAAGATCGTGGAGGCCATCAAGCAGCACATCGCCTCGCCCGAGGGCAAGAAGCTCTGGACCGATCCGAACTTCTACGAGTGGACGGCCGTGGAGGAGATCGACGATACCTATTACTGCAACTACCGCGAGCTCGTGGGGCTCCCCAACCCCGAGTGGTGCAAGGGGAAGTGAGGCGCTGACCCCGGGTTTCGCGGCCGGGAGACGGGGGAGAAAAAATCTCCCCCGTCTTTTATTATTGGCGTGCCATGGCCGAGCCCTATCTAGTCGTGGAACACCTCACCAAGGTATACGAACGGGGCCACGTGGTGGCCCTCAAGGATGTCTCGTTCGAGGTACGTAAGGGCGAATTCCTGGTGATCATCGGCCTCTCGGGCTCGGGGAAATCGACGCTCCTGCGCTGCATCAATCGCCTCATCGAGCCCACCAAGGGGCGGATCTTCATCGACGGCGTGGAGATCACGAAACTTTCCCCTCGCCAGATGAGGAAGTTCCGGCGCCGGATCGGCATGATCTTCCAACACTTCAACCTGATCAAGCGCGCCACGGTGATGACCAACGTCCTCACCGGCCGCTTGGGCTACAACCCCACTTGGAAGACGTTGCTCGGGATCTTCCCGCGGAGCGACCGGGAGCTGGCGCTGCGGAACCTGGAGCGGGTGGGCCTGCTGGAGAAGGCCTACGTGCGGGCGGATGAGCTCTCCGGTGGCCAACAACAGCGGGTGGGGATCGCCCGGGCCCTGATGCAGGAACCGGAGCTCCTCCTCGCCGACGAGCCCGTCTCGGCCCTCGACCCCGCCACGTCCCATTCGGTGATGCAGTACATCGAGCAGATGAACCAAGAGGACGGGGTGACGGTCCTCGCCAGCCTCCACTTCCTCTCCCTCGCCCGTCGCTACGGGACGCGCATCATCGCCCTCAAGGACGGCGAGCTCGTGTTCGACGGCGCCCCCGAGGAGATCGACGATCGCAAGTTCAAGGAGATCTACGGCGAGGAGGCCGAGGAAGTGGAGATCCGCTGAGGTTCTGCCCGATGGCGGTGAAGCCCAGCGCCGCGATCGACGCCGCCCGCCTACGCCGGCGTCTCTTCGCCCTTTTCCTGGACTGGCTCACGTGGGGGTACGTGGCTTACGCGGTCATGTACTTCCTCCAAGAGTACTGGTGGAGTCGGACCCTCTATGGCTTCTACAACCCCCTTACCCTGCCGGGTTGGGGTTGGCCCGCCGCGGTGCTGGGGACGCTGGCCATGGCCGCCCTCTGCGAGCTCACCGGCTATAGCCTGGGGGAGCGGGCCCTCAAATTGGAGCGGAGGGAGGAGCGCCCCCTCTCCCGGGAAGAGCTCCTCACGGGGAAGGCCGCGGGAAAGCCGTTCTGGCGGACCCAGTGGGGGGTCATGTCCATTCTCCTCCTCGCCCTCACCGTGGCCCTGGGATGGCACGTCGTGAAGATCTCCCCCGAGGCCCTCCTCAACCCCAGCGAGCGGGCCCGGGAGATGTTGGGCGAGATATTTCCCCCCGACTTCCGTTACTTCTTCACCCCGGATCCCGCGTTCGAGCTCCGGGGATTCCCTTACTCCATCCTCAACCTGATGGTGGTGACCGTGTTCATGGCGCTCCTCGCCACGGTCCTCGGGGCCGCGGTGGCCCTTCCCCTCTCCTTCTTCGGCGCCCGCAACATCATGGGGGTCAGCCCCGCCGGCTGGTTCGTCTACGGGATCGTGCGCGGTTTCTTCAACGTGTTCCGCTCCATCGAGACGATGCTCTGGGCCGTGGTGTTCGCGATCTGGATCCGGTGGGGCTCCCCGCTGGCGGGGATCATGGCCCTCACCGTCCACACCATCGCCGCGCTGGGGAAGCTCTACTCCGAACAGGTGGAGGGGATCGACCCCGGGCCGGTGGAGGCGGTGGTGGCCGCGGGGGGGAGCCGCCTCGAGGTGATCCGCTACGCCGTGCTCCCCCAGGTGGTGCCGTCCTTCTGGGCCTTCACCCTGTACCGGTGGGACATCAACGTGCGCATGTCCACCGTGATCGCGCTGGTGGGCGGGGGCGGCATCGGCGATATGCTCTTCTACTACAAGAACGAGGGGGAGTGGGCCCTGCTGGGTGCGGTGATGGCCACCATCGTGGCCGTGGTGTGGGCCATGGACTACCTCTCCGGTAGGCTCCGGGAAAGGATCGTGTGATGGCGACCCGGGGTGACCGTGCGGCTGTGGACCGGTCCCGTTGGGACAGGGCGTTGGACTTCCTGTACTTCGGCTCCAAGGCGCTGGGAAAGCGCCTCTCCCTCGCCCTCCTGGATGTGGGCGCGGTGGCGGTGCTGTGGATCCTCACGAGCTACGTGGTGATCAGGGTTTCCACGGGGGAGATCGGCTACACCCTCCTGCCGTGGTGGCTGGTGGCCCTAGGGGCAGTGGAAGCCGCGGCGCTGTGGGAATCCTTCGGGCGATCCTTCGGGCACCGCGTGGCGCGGTTGGAGCTCCGACGGGCCGACGGCGGGGATCCCGCGCTGCGTCAGAAGCTCGTGCACTGGCTCCTCTGGCACGTGGGCGTCATCCCCGTGCTTCCCCTCCTTCTCGCCCCGCCTCCCCACGAACGCGCCTCGGGGCTCACGCTGCGCCCGTTCACCATGGAGGGCCGGATCCCGCGGCCGTGGTGGCGAACGAGCACCGGGCTGTACATGGCATACCTGGCCCTGGTATCCATCGTGGCCGCGGTATCGGGGACGATCACCTGGGAGGACCTCGTGCGGCTGTTCACCAACGCCGGGGCCACCGCTAAGTTCTGGCGCTCCTTCCTCTCCCCCGATACCTCCATCATCCTGCGTACGGTACAGGCCCTCATCGTCACCGTGTTCATGGCCATGACCGCCACCGCGTTCGCGGTGCTCGTGGCGGTGCCGCTCTCGTTCCTCGCCGCCCGGAACCTCATGCGCGGGCTGATCGGCCGCGCCATCTACACCGTGATCCGCGGCACGATGAGCATCATCCGCTCCATCGAGCCGGTGGTGTGGGCCATCTTCTTCCTGGTGTGGGTGCGGGTGGAGCTCGCCCCGTTCGCCGGGGTGTTGGCGCTGTTCGTGCACTCGGTCTCCGACCTCACCAAGCTCTACGCCGAACGGCTGGAGTCCATCGATCCCGGCCTCATCGAGGCCATCACCGCCACCGGGGCCAACCGCCTCCAGGTCCTCCGCTACGCCGTGATCCCCCAGATCGTGAATCCCTACATCTCCTTCACCCTGTACCGCTGGGACATCAATATCCGCATGGCCACGGTGGTGGGCGTGGTGGGGGGCGGGGGCATCGGCCAGGCCCTCTTCTTCTACCTCAAGGGGAACCTCTGGACCCAGGCGGGCACGGTGATGTTGTTCATCATCGCCCTGGTCTGGGCCATCGACTATCTCTCGGCCCGGCTGCGGGCGAAGCTCGCGTAGGCCAGCGGAAACGTGACCCGTGGGCTCAATTGAAAACGATTCTCCTTTGCGCTAGTGTTTCCCGGTGATCGAGATGGCGAGGACGTTTGCGACGCTGGCGTTGGCGATCCTGATCGGCTCCA
>JAADIW010000127.1 GCA_013151115.1 Caldisericota bacterium | reverse complement strand
CGAGGACCTGCAGCCATCCGGTGAGGACCTCCACCGGGTAATAGACCCCCGAGACGAGGAGGAGCAGGGCCGCCACCACGTTGGTCATCTGTACCCCCCGCTCGGGGAAGAGCAGCGGCATCACCGCCGCCAGGATCCCGAACCCGGTGAAGGAGACGCTCCCCACCAGCAGCCAGAGCGCCGCCGCCCCGAGGTCCGCGCCCGCGAGGTCCAAGTCGAAGAAGAGGGCGGCCGCGGCGAGGATGAGGAGGGTGCGGGCCACCCCGTAGACCACCGCGAACAGGCTCGTCCCCACGAGGTGTGTTAACCGCGAGCTCGGCGCCATGAAGGTGTACTCGATCGTCCCCTCCCACCGCTCCCAGGCCACCATCTCCGAGATCACGTAGAAGATCTGGGAGAGGTACGACCAGACCAGCGTCCCCACGAGGAGGTAGAGGGTGAGGTAGTCCCCGTCCACCCCCGGGCCGGAGAGCTCCTCCGTCCCTCGGCCGATGTACGCCACGGCCAATGAGCTCGTGAGCGAGTAGGCGAACCAGACGAGCTCCCAGCCCCAGTAGCGCTTGGTGAGGTGAATGTTGCGGGCCACGAACCCCCATGTGGCGATGAGCTCACGCCTCAGCGGCGGGATCATCGTCCCACTCCTTTCCGGTCAGGGCGAGGAACACCTCCTCCATGGAGGGCTCCTCCTCGCCGCCCCCCACGCGGGCCTTGAGCTCCGCGGGCGTCCCCTCGGCTACGATCCTCCCCTCGTCCAGGATCGCCAGGCGGTCGCATATCCGTTCCGCCTCCTCCATGTCGTGGGTGGTGAGGAAGATGGTGACCCCCCTTCGGGCCCTGAGGTCCAGGATGAGGCCCTGTACCTCCCGTTTGGAGCGGGGGTCGAGGCCGGTGGTGGGCTCGTCCAGGAGGAGCAAGCGCGGCGGGTGTAGGAGGGCCCGGGCGATGGCCACCTTCTGTTGTTGGCCCCGGGAGAGCTGTTCCATGGGCTTCCCGATGCGGTCCGCGGGGAGCCCGAGGCGGCGAAGGAGCTCCCGCGCCCGGGCCGCCGCGGTCCGCCCCGGGATCCCGTAGAGCCGGGCCCCGTAGAGGAGGTTCTCCAGGGGCGAGAGCTTCTTGAAGAACGCCGCCTCCGTGGAGACGCGGTGCACGAGCTCCCGCACCGCCCGGGCCTCGCGCACCACGTCGTGGCCGAAGACCCGGACCTCGCCGGCGTCGGGGAGGAGGAGGGTGGCCACGATCCTGACCAACGTGGATTTCCCCGAGCCGTTCGGTCCCAGGACGCCGTAGATCTCGCCCGGGGCCACCCTGAGATCGATCCCCCGCAGGGCGTGGACCACCTCCTTACGGCCCTTCACGAACCGTTTCTCGAGCCCCGTTATCGAGAGGGCATCCATATGGACCTCCACAATCCGTTGAGCCAAACGGGAAAACACGGGGCGAGTGCCCCACCGCGGGACCACACCGAAGGACGTCAGCGGATCATATCATCATGGAGGATCGCCTCACATCGGAGTTTATCGGGGCCCGGGGGATAAGTAAAGAAAGGGGCGGAGGCGTACGCCCCGCCCCTCCGTTTCCCGAAGGGTTGCCGAGGTTCAGATGACGCCCAGCTCCTTGCCCACCACAGCGAACTTCTCCAGGGCGAAGTCGAGGTCCTCCTTGGTATGGATCGCCGAGATCATCACCCGGATCCGGGCCTTCCCCTTGGGGACGGTGGGGTAGGTGATGGCCTGGGCGAAGATCCCCTCGTCGAAGAGCCGCTTGGAGAACTCCCACGCGGTCTGGGCCTCCCCCAGCATCACCGGGGTGATGGGCGTCTGCGACTCCCCCGTGTCGAACCCGAGCCTCCCCATCTCCTCTTTGAAGTATCGGGCGTTGTCCCAGAGCTTCCGCACCGGCTCGTCCGTCTCCATGAGGACGTCCACCGCGGCGATGCAGGCGGCCACGTCGGCCGGGGTGACGGCGGAGGAGAAGAGGAACGGGCGTCCCCGCTGGCGCAGGTACTCGACGATCTCCCTCTTCCCGGCCACATATCCCCCCATCACCCCGAAGGCCTTGGAGAGGGTCCCCACCTCGATGTCCACACGGCCGTGGAGCCCGAAGTGGTCCACGATCCCCCGGCCGTGATCCCCCAACACCCCCTCCCCGTGGGCGTCGTCCACCATCACCAGGGCATCGTACCGCTCCGCGAGTTCCACGATCTCCGGCAGCGGCGCCAGGTCCCCGTCCATGGAGAAGACGCCGTCGGTGACGATGAGCTTGCGGGGGACGTCCTTGTACTCCTCCAGGGACCTCGCCAGGGCGTCCACGTCCCGGTGGGGGTAGATCACCCGCTGGGCCTTGGTGAGGCGGCAGCCGTCGATGATGGAGGCGTGGTTCAGCTCGTCGGTGAAGATCACGCCGTCCTTGCCGATGATGGCCGGGATGGTGGCCAGATTGGCGCAGAACCCGGACTGGAACGTGACGGCGTCCTCGGTCTTCTTGAACTCGGCGAGCTTCCGCTCGAGCTCCACGTGCAGCGACATGGTGCCGGCGATGGACCGCACCGCCGCGGGCCCCACCCCGTACTCCTCGATGGCCCTGAGGGCGGCCTCCTTGAGGCGGGGGTCGTTGGCGAAGCCGAGGTAATTGTTGGAGCACATGTTGAGGACGCGCTTCCCATCCACCACGGTCCACGCGCCCACGGCGCTCCCGATGGTGCGGATGATGTTGAAGAGGCCTTGCTGTTTCAGGTTTTCGAGCTCCGCGATGAAGAAATCGTATTTGCCCATGGCGTACCTCCCTCCTTTGTCCGCCGGGATCGACGCTCACCCCAGCTTATCCCCGGGAGGCGATTTGGGCAAATTGGAAACGAGATTTACAATCTTCCCGCGATGAAAGCCCTGGCGAAGACGTCCTCGCGGGAAGGGTTGGAACTGGTGGAGGCGGAGACGCCCCGGCCGGGGCCGGGGGAAGTCCTCATCAAAGTGGCGGCGGCTTCCATCTGCGGGACGGATCTCCACATCTATTCCTGGGACGAGTGGTCCCGCTCGCGCATCTCTCCCCCCCGCATCATCGGCCACGAGTTCTGCGGCCACGTGGAGGAGGTGGGACCGGGGGTGGAGGGGTTCGCCCCGGGGGACTACGTCTCCGCGGAAACCCATATCTACTGCGGGCGCTGCTACATGTGCCGCACCGGGAGGGCCCACCTCTGCGAGAACGTCAGCATCATCGGGATCGACCGCGACGGCGCCTTCGCGGAATACATCGTGGTGCCGGCGAAGGTGCTGTGGAAGAACGACCCCGCGCTGCCGGCGAAGATCGCCTCCCTGCAGGAGCCGTTCGGGAACGCGGTCCACGCCGTGAAGCGGGCGGAGGTGGGGGGCAAGCGCGTGGTGATCATCGGCGATGGCCCCATCGGCATCTTCGCGTGCGCCATCGCGCGGGTGCTCGGGGCGCGGGACGTGTGGCTGGTGGGGCTGAGCGAGACGCGCCTCGCCGCCGGGCGGAGGCTGGGCGCGGACGCGGTGGTGAACGCGTCCTCCCGGGATCCGGTGGCCGCGATCCGGGAGTGGACCGGGGGGAAGGGGGCGGACGTGGTGTTGGAGATGTCCGGATCCCCCGCGGCGTGGGACAACGCCCTCCGCGCCGTGCGGCCCGGGGGGCGGGTGATCGCGTTCGGGCTCAGCCGCGATAAGATCCCCTGGGACCTCAACCGCGGCGTCTTCAAGGATATCGAGGTCCTGGGGATCGTGGGCCGCCTCATCTTCGAGACGTGGTACGAGGCGAGCGAGCTCCTCGCGGAGCTGGACTTGACCCCCGCCGTGACCGACGAACTCCCCCTGGAGGAGTTCGAGGCCGGGTTCGAGAGGCTCTTCCGCCGCGAGGCGGTGAAGGTGGTGTTGTACCCATGAGGATCGTGATCGAGGCGGACTCGATCGGGACGGTGGAGGCGGAGCTCCTCCCCGAACGGGCCCCCCGGACGGTGGAGGCCATCGCCGCGGCGCTTCCCCTCGAGGGGATCGCCCGCCGCTGGGGGGAGGAGGTCTACTTCGAGATCCCGGTGGAGGCCGGGGAGGAGAACCCCGTGGAGGTGGTGGAAGCCGGGGATATCGGATATTGGCCCCCCGGCCGGGCCCTGTGTATTTTCTTCGGGCCCACCCCGGCCTCACGAAACCCGGACGAGATCAGGCCCGCGAGCCCCGTCAACCCCGTCGGCAGGGTCCTCGGCGATCCGGGGGCCTTCGCCGCCGTACGTGACGGCGAGCGTATCCGCGTGAAATCGGTCAGTTCGGGGTAAAATTAGGGCGCTTCCATTCCCTTGAAACCTCGCAGACACGGGAGGTGATGGGGAGTGAGCGAACCGATCCCGGGGCTGATCGTCCGCACCAAGGCCGGAAACGTGAAGGTACTGTGCCGTGATTGCCTCAGGGTGTCGGAATACGAAGAGGTGGTGAACTCGTTCAAGAGCGTGATCTCGAGTCGTTGCGTCAAGTGCGACAGGCTCGTCATCCTCAACTCCCCCGAACCGGAATACCAGCTCCAGCCCTCCGGCAGCTGAACCCCCCATCCGTCCCGCGTTTATGGGCCCCCTCCGGGATACGGGGGCCGATTTTTTGCGCCGCGGGCACCGGCCTCCCCGTGGGGCGGCTCAACTGG
>JAADIW010000019.1 GCA_013151115.1 Caldisericota bacterium | reverse complement strand
GTGCCGACTCGGGGGCGGGGACGATGCCCTCGGCCCGGGCGAAGAGGACCGCGCCCTCGAACACGTGCACTTGGTCCAGCGCCACCGCCCGCACGATCCCCTCCTCCACAAGCCTCGTCACGATCGGGGCCATCCCGTGATAGCGGAGCCCCCCGGCGTGGATGGGCGGGGGGACGAACTCGTGTCCCAACGTGTGCATCCTGAGGAGCGGCGTCATCTCCGCCGTGTCCCCGTAGTCGTATCGCACCTCACCCCGGGTGATGGTGGGACAGGCCACGGGCTCCACCGCCACGAACTCCACCCCCCGTCCCCGGGACCGCGCGTCGCGGAGGAAGGGGAGCATCAACCCGGCGAAGTTGGATCCGCCCCCCACGCACCCCACCACCACATCGGGGTAGTCCCCCGCCATCTCCAGCTGGAGGAGGGCCTCCTCCCCCACCACCGTCTGGTGCAGGAGCACGTGGTTGAGCACGCTCCCCAGCGAGTACTTGGTGCCCGGATCGTTGAGGGCCGTCTCTATGGCCTCGGAGATCGCGATCCCCAGTGACCCAGTGGAATCCGGGTTCTCCTCCAGGATCCTGCGTCCCGCCTCGGTACGGTCCGAGGGGGACGGGATCACCTCGGCCCCGTAGATACCCATCATCACCCGCCGGTACGGCTTCTGTTCGTAGGAGACCCGCACCATGTACACAGTGCACTTAAGTCCGAATACGTGGCACGCGAAGGAGAGGGCGCTGCCCCACTGCCCGGCCCCGGTCTCGGTGGTGAGGCGCTTGGTGCCCTCGAGCTTATGGTAATAGGCCTGGGCCACCGCGGTATTGGGCTTGTGGGAGCCGGTGGGACTCGTTCCCTCGTACTTGTAGTAGATCCGCGCCGGCGTGTCGAGGGCGCGCTCCAGGTTCACCGCCCGGAAGAGAGGGGTGGGGCGCCAGAGGCGATACACCTCGAGCACCTCGTCCGGGATGTCTATGAACCGATCGGTTGAGACCTCCTGGGCCACGCATTCCGTGGCGAACAGGGCCTTCAGGGCATCGGGGTCCAGCGGTTCCTTCGTCCGCGGGTCCAGGGGAGGGGGGAGCGGACCCCCGAGATCCACGAGCACGTTGTACCAGCGCCGCGGCAGTTCCTCCTGTGGTAAATTGAAGACTCGCCTCACCGTAACCTCCTTTCCCGTGGATCGCTTGTCCCGGGGCTCAGGCCCGGGCCCGAAATCGGCGGTCTATGGGAGAGGGGAAATACGCGGGGGGCCACCAATCCTCAAACGGGGGATAGGGCAGGAGGGAGGGATCACCGTTAACTACGCCAAAGGCAACCTCCTGTGTTCAGCATCGGCACCTCCTTCGAACGCCGGCGATTATAGGGCAAGCGGAGCGGCACGCAAACTCCCGAGATCGTTTTGCCCCTTTTTCGCCGTGCGGATTTCCTATCGCGCTTGGCGTATAATGGTTTTTGATAAAAACGGAGTTCACCACGAGGAGGATGATCGACCATGCGTAAAGCGATCCTGAGCGGGCTTCTTCTGTTGTTGCCGTTCGCGGCATACCCCCTGAGCCTGTGCGATTACCGGGCTCCGGAGACGAGCCTCATCGACATTAAGCTCTCCTTCGCCTATCACTACCTGGAGGATCCCGATAGGCCGGGGATCGAGGTCAATGCCGGCAACGTCTCGTTCGTTTACAGCCGTATCTACAGCGCCCCCGAGAGCGGCTTCTCGCTGGCCGCTACTGGGATCTTCGGGTTGGAGAACTTCGCCCTGGCCGAGGCGCTGGCGGAGGCTTCAGGTACTTACCGGTATTATCTCGGCACGGAGGAGCCCCTCTTCCTCTTCGGGGGCTTCGAGAGCCGGTGGCGGACCGATGAGCGCTACCTCCAGCCCTGGCTTCAGGTCATGCTGGGCCTCGGTTACGGCCGGTTCAACGACGTGACCCCGCTCGCCAAAGCCCTGCTCATCGAGGAGGATCTCCTCCGGCTCGGTGCCATCCCCGCCTCCCTCTCCGAGGACGCCCTCCTGGCCATCGCCCAGGAGATCGGGAGGTCGTTGGAGTACGAGGAAATCGCGGACCTGGTGGCCAAAGTGGAGGAGATCATCGAGACCGACGCCGGCGTCGACCTCGACGCCCGGGCCGTGCTCGCCCTGGAGGACCGGATCGCCGAGACGGGGCGGGCCCGCTTCTGTGGCGGGGCGCTTCAGGCGGGCGTCGGTTACGAAATCCTGGATCCGGAGCGCAAGGAGCGCGACATCGTCCTCAACGCTTCCGCCGATTGGGCCATCGCCCCCGAGCCACATTCACAGCTCCTCCTCCGCAGCAATCTGTCCGCCCCCCTTCCCTGGAGGGACGCTTACCGCTTCACCGTCGTGGCCACATATGATTACGAGATAAACGGCCGTACCTCCTTCTCCACCAATTACTCCCTCGAGTGGCTTAAGGTTCCCGAGGACGCGACCCCCGAGGATCGGCACGCGGCGGTCTTCCAGCTCAGCCTGAACCTGGGCGGCTGGGACATCTCCGTCTTGCTTTCCTTCACCAAGGGACCGGGCGACGTGGCCTGGACGCAGGAGTTCTCGATCTCCGCCGCGATAGATCTCCGCTAAAGCCGATAGCGGTCCCTCAGGAAGGCGGCCATGGCCCCGTCGGCGAGGGCCGTGGCCGCTTTCCTTTTGGGGAAGAAGCGCGCCTCCGCGATCTCGTCCGGATCGGGACGGGGCTCGCCGTGGAGCTCCACCGCGAAGAAGAAGATGAGCCAGTGGAGGCTGGTGTGTTCCCCCACCTTGGCCCTCACGCCCAGCAGTTCACCCACGGTGCAGCCCACCCGGAGCTCTTCCTCCACCTCCCGGCGCACGGCCTCCTCGGGCGGCTCCCCGAAGGCGAGGAATCCCCCTGGCAGGGACCACCGTCCCGCCGTGAGCCCCCGGGAGGCCTTCACCAGGAGCACCTCGTCCCCGCGCTCGACGATCCCCTCGGCCACCGCCCGGGGGAGGGTCCGGTATACCGCCTCCCGCAGGATCGGGGCGACGTCCCCCCGTGACGGGACCTCGTCCTTCGTGATCCAGTCCGTGGGATGTCTCCCCAACCGGGGCGCGCCCAGGGCCACTCCCTCATCGCCCCACGGGAGCTCATAGAGGATCTCGTAGGGGAAGGGGATGGGATCCCCTACCCGCGGGAGGGTGAGCTGCCCCCCGCGGCGCACGGTGTACACCTTCCCGTCCGTCTCGAGGTAGAGATACATGGCCCGCGATTCTATCGACGTTTTCCTTGCTATCTCAAAGGGATATCGGCGATAATCCGGCGCCGGAGAGAAAGGAGGGAGATGTACAAAATCGTTTCCAAACGGGAACTCTGTGGGGGAATTTGGGAGTACGTACTGGAGGCTCCCCTCGTCGCCCGCGCCGCGCAGCCCGGGCAATTCGTCATCGTCAGACTCCACGACCGTGGGGAGCGGATCCCCCTCGGGCTCGCCGATTGGGACCCCGGCCGGGGGACCATCACCCTGGTCCTACGGGAGCGGGGCAAGACCACGACGCAACTCGTGCGCGAGTACGGCCCCGGCGACGCGATCCTGGATGTGGCCGGCCCCCTGGGGAACCCCGTGGAGGTCGGTGCCCCTGGCCGCGCGGTATGCGTGGGTGAAGACGCTTGGTGCGCCCAGCTCTACCCCATCGCCCGGGCCCTGCGGGCGGCGGGGGCCGAGGTGTCCGGCTTCCTCGCCGTCCCCAACGGTGACACGTGGGAAGACAGGTTCGGCGCGGTGGCGGACGTGGCGCTCGTCGCCGACGCGGCGGCGGCCCTGCGGGACGAACTCCGCCGGGAACGTCCCGCCATCGTGTGGGCATCGGGGTCGCCGGCGATGATGCGTGTCTGTAGCGAGATCTGCGGGGAACAGGGCGTCCCCATACGGGTCCTCCTCCACCCGATCATGTTGGACGGCACGGGGATCTGCGGGTCATGCCGGGTGGAGGTAGGCGGGGAGGGGAAGCTCGCGTGTCTCGACGGACCGGCCTTCGATGGGACCCAGGTGAACTGGGAGGCCCTCGAGACGCGGCTCTCCGCGTACCGCGAGGAGGAGCGCCTCGCCCTCGCGCGTTATCTCGGAAAGGAGGGGCGGTGATCGACCCCAAGGCGACGCCGATGCGGCATCTCGACCCGCGGGAACGCGTCAAGGGCTTCGATGAAGTGGCGGTGGGTTACTCCCCCGAGGAGGCGATGCGCGAGGCCGGGCGCTGTCTCCAGTGCAAACGCCCGAGCTGCGTGGAGGGTTGCCCGGCGGGCAACGACATCCCGGGGTTCATCGCCAGGATCAAGGAGGGGGATTTCCGCGGCGCGATCCGCACCTTGAAGAGGACAACGGTCCTCCCGGCGGTGTGCGGGCGGGTCTGCCCCCACGAGGTCCAATGCCAAGGGCATTGCGTGCTGGCCAAGAAGTTCGAGCCCGTACAGATCGGAGCGCTGGAGAGGTTCGTGGCCGATTGGGAGTACGAGGAGGGGGTGGAGCTCCCCGAGGTCGGCGCCCCAACTGGGTTCAAGGTGGCGGTGGTGGGCTCTGGCCCCGCGGGGATCGGATGCGCCGCGTTCCTCCGGCGTCTGGGACACGAGGTGGTGATGTTCGAGGCGCTCCCGGAGGCCGGGGGCGTATTGCTCTACGGGATCCCCGAATTCCGGCTCCCCCACCGGATCGTCCGTACGGAGATCGAGAACCTGCGCGAGCTGGGGGTGGAGATCCTCACCAAC
>JAADIW010000021.1 GCA_013151115.1 Caldisericota bacterium | reverse complement strand
GTGTCCCCCCGGCCGCGTGGGCACCGGCGGCCGCGTCGGCCTGGCCCAAGGAGAGGAGGGACAGGCCCACCACGGCCAACGGGATCAACACGCTTCGCATCGGCAGATCACCCCCACTGGACATACACCCCGCCCCCGGGCCCGGGTTCCCGGGACGCCCGCGTCAAGCGCTCCCGCCGGCCCGGTGGACCACCTCCCCCTCGATGAGGACGAGCTCCACCCGGCTCCGGGCGACGTCGAAGGGGTGCGCGGCCAATACCACGAGATCGGCGTCCCTCCCGGGGGCGATGGAACCCACCCGGTCGTCGATCCCCAGGATCTCCGCGGGGTACAGGGTGATGGCCTTGAGGGCCTCCCCCTCGTCCATCCCCTCCCGCACCGCGAGCGCCGCGTCGAACAGGATGTACTTCACCGCCGACATCTGGTCGGTCTGGATCGCCACCTTCACCCCGGCCCGGGAGAGCTCCACCGGGTTCCTGGGGTCCATCCCCCGGAGCTCGTACTTGGTGCGCGAGAAGAGGATCGGGCCCACCACGCAGGGCACCCCGCGCTCGGCGAGGATGTCGGCCACCTTGTAACCCTCGGTGGCGTGGATGAGCACCACGTCCCTTATCCCGAACTCGTCGGCGATGCGGAGGGCGGTCATGATATCGTCGGCCCGGTGGCAGTGGATGTGGGCCGGGAGCTTCCCCGTGAGCACCTGGGAGAGGGCCTCGAGCTTCAGATCCACCTCGAAGGGTTCGCCCTTCTTCTCGGCGTGCTCCTTCTTGCGGAGGTAGTTCCGGGCCTTGGTGAGCCACTCCCGCAGCAACCCGGCGTTCCCCATGCGGGTGGAGGGGAGCTTCTTCTGCTCGCCGTAGACACGTTTCGGGTTCTCCCCCAGGGCCATCTTCATCCCCGCGGGGGCCTTCACGAGCATCTCCTCCACGGTGCGGCCCCGGGTCTTTATCACCGCCGTTTGGCCCCCGACGAGGTTCGCGCTCCCGGGCCCGGTGTTGATGGTGGTGACACCCCACTTCCTCAGGTCCGCGAACGCCATGTCCTCGGGGTGGACGGCGTCGATGGCCCGGAGGTGTGGGGTGATGGGATCGGTGGTCTCGTTGCCGTCGCTCTCCTTCCAGCCGACCCCGTCGGGGAACAGGCCGGTGTGGCAGTGGGCGTCGATGAGTCCCGGGATCACGTACTTCCCGGTGGCGTCGATAACCCGGGCGTCGCTCGGGACGTCCACATCGGTACCCACCGCGGTTATGGTCTTCCCCTCCACCAGGACGGTGGCCCCCTTGAGTTCCTCCGTGGGCGTGAGCACCGTTCCGCCGACGATCGCCAGCATCTCCCCTCCTTCGATGTAGGTTCGTGCCTTCCCTTCTAGCTCCTTGGGGTGGGAAGTTCAAACCGACCATAGGGGATCGCCCCGGCTCACTTCCCGAGTACCAGCCGGATCCCCTGGCTGAAGTGGCGGCTGAAGGCGAGGAATGCGATGAGGATTGGCAGGGTGAGGATGGTGGCCGCGGCGTAAAGCGGGCCCGGATAGGGGTTGTAGCTGCTCTGGATCGTGGCGAGCAGCACGTTCAGGGTCCTCATGGAGGTGTCCTGCACCACGACGAGGTCCCACAGGAGCTCCTCCCAGCGCGCCATGAACAAGAACAGCGCCACGATGATGGTGATCGACCTGGAGAGGGGGATCATGATCCCGAAGATGATCCGCCACTCCGACGCCCCGTCCACCCGGGCCGAGTCAATGATCTCCTGGGGGACGGACTTGAAGAAGCTCGTGTACATGAAGATCGCCCACACGCTCATCGCCTTGGGGACGATCATCGCCCAATAGGTGTTGAACCACCCGAACGCCTTCACCAGGAGGAAGGTGGGGATGAGGAGAATCACCGCGGGGTAGAACATCTGGAAGAGGATGAAGTTGTACACCAACGGCCTGCCCCGGAAGGGAAGCTTCGCCAGGGCATATCCGATGATGGCGGCGCTCAGGACCATCAGGGTGGTCGAGGAGACACTCACGATGACGCTGTTGAGGAAGGCCCTGAGCCACGGCTTCGCCACCAAGGCCTCGGTCCCGGTGAACAGCCAGATGTACGACCGGAGGGTGAGCCGAGAGGGGATGAACACCTTGTTCACCTGGTCCCAGGGCGCCAGGGATTGGAGCACCATGTAGAGGTAGGGGAAGATGGAGATGAGGAGGAGGGTCACCGCGGCGGCGTATTTGATGGCCGTATAGGCGGACCTGCGCCTATTCATAGCCCAACGCCCTCCCCCACCGTTGCATCAATCTGCGCACGATCAGGACGGAGGCGAAGGTTATCGCCGCGTTGATGAAGGAGATGGCCGCCCCGTACCCGGCCCGGAGGTTTTGGAAGACCTGGTAGTAGATCTCCAGGTACCACGTGTGGGTCGCCCGTCCCGGCCCCCCGCCCGTGAGCATGAACGGCTCGGTGAAGATGGCGAAACACAGCCCCACCGCCATGATGAGCACGGTGTAGAAAGCCGGGTACAGCATGGGAAGGGTGATGCGGAAGAGCTTGGTGGGAAACCGTGCCCCGTCGAGCTCCGCCGCCTCGTAGAGCTCCTTGGGGATCGACTGGAGGCCGGCGAGGAAGATCAGGGCGTAGTAACCGGAGAACTTCCAGGCGATGAGGAGGCTGATGATGAAGATCGCCAGCACGGGGTGGCCGAACCAGTTGGGGATCGTACCGAAGAGGGCCTTGAAGATGGGAGCCGCCGGGCTGTTGTAGGCCAGGATCCCGCGTACCACCAGGGCCACCGCCACCCCCGATGCCAGGTACGGCATGAAGAATCCCACGGAGAAGAAGGCCCGCCCCCACGGGAGGCTGTTGATGAGCAAAGCCACGCCCAGCGATTGGACGAGCACCATGGGGAGGAAGAACCCCATGATGCGATAGGCGCTGATGAAGGCGGCGTGTACCCGGGCGCTCCTGAATGCCCGGGCGAAGTTGTCCAGCCCCACGAAATCGACCCGGGTGGAGATCAGGTTCCAGTTGGTGAACACAAGCCACAGGCTCCAGGCGAGGGGAATGGCGAAGAAGACCAAAGAATAAAGGAGGTAAGGGGATGTCAGGATCCATCCCCTTACCTCCATCCACCGCGCTGCCCGTCTACGGCCCAACTACCACCTCAGGGAGGGGTCACTCCTCCAAGAGGGATAGTATCTCGCGCTTCGCGTCCTCCCAAGCCCGCTCCGGCGTCTTCTGGCCGAGGAGGGCGGGGATCATGCCGTACTCGGAAAGGGCGGTCTGGATGTCCTGGACCTTGGGGGTCTTGAGCGGGGGCACGGCGTAGGGGAGCTCCTCGGCGTAGGGGATGAGCTCCGGGGTCTCCGCGAACACGGCCGCGAAGGCGGGGTTGGTGGTGAGGTCCTCGCGCAACGGGAGGAGGTTTGTCTGGCGGAACCAGGCCACGTCGTTCTCCACGGAGCTGAACACCCACTTGATGAAGGCCCAGATGGCGTCGATCTGCTCATCGGAGGCGCCGGAGGCGTGGGGCGCGTAGATCACGATGCCCTTGGCGTCGGCGAAGGTCTTGTGAGGCCTCACGTATCCGAAGCTCGCCGGCACCGGCGGCGGGGCGAAGACGAGGTTCTCGCCGAACACGAGCTCGGGGAAGTTCTCCTTCATCCACGGGATGCCCCACGGGCCGAAGTTGGTCCAGATACTCAGACCCGTCTGGAACGGGTTTTCCGCCGGCTGGGTGAGGAGAAGCTCCGCGGCGTTGAGATCCCGGAGGAACTCGAACACGGTGATCACGGCCTCGTCGTCGGCCACGAGCTTCCCGCCGGAGATGAAGGGGTTGCCGTCGCTGGCGGCGTTGTAGAGCATGAAGAAATCGAACCACCGCTGCCACCAGGTGGGCTGTACCAACGCGGTGCGGGCCCAGAGGAACTTGTCTGGGTAGACCTCCTTGAGCCTCTTCCCCACCGCGATGATCCCCTCATAGGTGGCGGGCGGTTCGCCGAAGCCGAGCTCCTTCAGGATATCCAGCCGCCAGGCGAACAGCATGGCGTTGGCGTAGATGGGGAAGATGTAATAGTTGCCGTCGCCGAACACCCATCCCTTGATGGCGTTCGTCATGCGGCGGGCGGCCACGAGCTCATCCCATCCGGGCAGCTCGTTCAGGGGCACCACCGCCCCCGCCTCCACGAGCTGGGCCCCGAAGCCGGTGAAGATGTTCTCGGAGGCGGTGGGGGCGTTGCCCCCCGCGATGGCGGCGAGGATCGTCCCCTCGGAGCCCTGCGGACCCTCCACGATGGCCTGCACGGTGATCTTCACGTCGGGGTGTTCGGCCATGTAGGCCTCGGCCATGGAGCGCCAGAAGGCCTCCTGAGTGGGATTGGGAGCGGTCCAGAAGACCACCTCCACCGCCCCGGCGAGGGCGCCCAGGGCGAACACGGTCGCCAACACGAAAACCGTCTTTCTCATGTCGCTACTCCCTCCTTCGCTATTTGGTCTGGTGGGTAAGGTTCCTACCCGCTCTCACCCCCCTTCCCCCCGCTGCCACACGAACCCCGCACGACCAGTGTGGCGGCGAGTTTTATCTCCATCGGGGGACCGCCGTGTCCCTCCAGGAGATCGAGCAGTCTCCTCGCGGCGACCCTCCCCATCTCGTGCCGGCTGACGTGTACGGTGGTGAGGGGCTCGAGGTGCGCGGCCCATGGGGCATCGTCGAAGCCCACGATGGCGATGTCGTCCGGCACCCGCATCCCCGCCTCCTTGATGGCCCGCATGGCCCCCACCGCCGCGGAGTCGTTGGCCGCCACGACCGCGGTGGGGATTTCCCCGGTGGCGAGGATCCTCTTCATCGCCTTCCACCCGTAGTAGGTGGTGCCCACGGGCTCGTCCCCCTCCGGTTCCCCCGTCACCAACCATTCCTCCCGCACGGCGATCCCGTGTGCCGCCAGGGCACGGCGGAAGCCCTCCAGCCGCTCCGCGAAGCTGAGGTTCGCGAAGGTCTCGGCGATGCGGGCCATCAAGGAGGCGGGGATGCGGGTGCCGGACGACATCGCCATCGTGGGCTTCGACGATGCCCCATGGGCCGCGCACCTCGAGCCCTTCGAGGTGATTGTCCACGAGCACCAGCGGCACCCCGCGGCCCCGCAGGCGGCGGATGAAGCGGGCGTCGAAATCACATCCCGCGAGGATCAATCCGTCTATCTTGCGGGTGCTCAACATCTCGGGGAGCGCGGTGGATTCGCTGGTGGAAAAGATGAGGTGGTACCCCGCCTCCGCGGCCGCCGCTTCGGCTCCCGCCATGATCTCCCCGTAAAAGGAGTGTGGAGAGAGCGACTGACGCTTGTGTATCAGGAAGCCGATGTTCTCCGTTTTGTTGAGGGCCAGGGATCGGGCGGACGCATGGGGGGTGTAACCGAGCTTGCGCGCCACCTCGATGATCCGGGCCCGCATGGCGGGGCTCACGCCGGGCTTTCCGTTCAGGGCCCGCGAGACGGTGGAAGTGGTGGTCCCTACTGCCCGCGCGATGTCCTTGAGGGTCACGCCCCGTTTAGACCGCACCGCGCCCACCTTCGCTAAAACGTTTGCTCAATTTGACGAGGCCTTATACAACAAAATTCGATATCTTGTCAAGTTTGTTAGCTCAACCGTTTGCGTTAAATCCCCGCGGGATGCTCATGCGGTACGAGGGGACCCACATCATCGCGCCCCGCGGGGCCGCCCTCCCGGACCCGGGGTGGAGCCTTGGCGCGTCATCGCCCGCACCCGGGAGCCCATCCTGGAGCCGGAGGAGCCATATGAGGTGGAAGGAGACGTCCCCAACGTGGTCTTCCCCGAGGGGGCGGCGGTGATGGGAGAGGACCTCTGGGTCTTCTACGGGGGCGCCGACAAGGTGTGCTGTGTCGCCAAGGCGACCCTGGAGGCTCTCCTGGACTGCCTCCTCAGCGCGGGCCGCGTCTGGGATCGCGGCCGTCCAGGAAGCGCAAGAGGGCCCCGAGGAACTCCAGGGCGGAGGCGAGGTCCTTCGGGGAGATGTACCGCGGGAGGTCGTCGGGGGAGTGCCAACGGGGGAGGACCCCCGTCGCGGGATCGCGGCCGGCGACGGTGAGGGCCCGGCACCCGCGCCGCCGCAACGCCTGGGTCTCACACACGATGGACATTTCCCCCGGCGAAAGCCCCAACCCGGGGCGCGCGGCGGCCACTTCGTTCGCCCAGCGCAGGAGCTCGGGGTCGGGGCCATAGCGGAAGAGGACGCCCTCCCGGGTCGTCAAAGTCAGCTCCCCCGCCCCCACCCCCTCGAGGACGATGAACCACGCGTCCCGGAGTTCCGGGTGGCGGCGCAGGAGCTCCTTGGCGCCCCGGTGGTCCGTCTCCTCCGCCCCGGTGAAACACACCCACACCTCGGTGCGCTCCAGGGGCTCCCGGGCGAGCCGGGCCGCGAGCTCCAGGGCCACGGCCACCGCGGCGGCGTTGTCGTTCGCCCCCGGGGAGAAGGGCATCCGTAGCTCCCAGAGGAGGAACCCCAGCGTGGCCGCGGCGTAGATGCCGAGGGGGAGCGCCGCGTATCCCAACCGGGGGCTCCCCGCGGCCGCCCCCGCGAGGAGGAGCAGGGCCGCGGCGGAGTAGATCCCGGTGGTGACGGCGGCGCCGATGGATATCGCCCGCGCCCCCGCCGCGGACCAGGCCCGCCGGCACCGGTTGGTGTCGAGGTGCGCCAGGACGGCCACGAGCTTCCCCTTCCTTTCCCGCGCCGGTACCCGGGCGATCACGTTCCGGCTCCGGGCCCGGGGGAGGAGGGCCCGTAGGGGGCTGTCGGCCCGGGTGAGGGCGTGCCACAGGAGGAAGGGCGCCAGCGCCGCGACGATGGCCCCGGGCCAGGGGAACCACCGGGATATCGCGATCCCCGAGAGCGAGGCAAGCGCGGCCGAGATGGGGAACCAGTTCATGTCCGCCACCGCCGGGAAGGACTCCTCCCGGTGCTCGATCCCCCACTCTCCCAGCCTCTCCCGGACGTAGCGGGCCGCCTCCGCCTCGGCCGGGGAACCCGTGGGCCTGGGGAAGGAAAGGGCCCCCACGTGGCGCAGGAGCCCCCGGCTGTCCTCCCTCACGTCGGCGGGGACCTACCCGCGGGGAACCGCGTGTGCGCGAGGATCTCCCGGATCATGTCGAGGACGGCCCCCCGATCGTAGGGCGGCGGCGGCTCGGGGAACATCCCGGGGACGGCGGTGCGGATGACGAAGGTCAGGGACAGCCACCTGGCGCCGTCCATGGGGGTGGCGTACCGGAACCACTCGTACCGGGAACCCGCGGCGCCCTCCTCCCCGTGGGCGGCGAGGAACCACCGGTCACCGATCCATACCGGCCGCCCCGAAGGAAACAGACCAGTCCCAGCCTCAAGAAGCAGGAAGAACTCGGTAAGTAACGTTCCCGAGGGGATGGGAAGCTCCACCCTGGTGATCCCCTCCGCATGTGACATCATCTCGCTTCCCGGCGGGAGCCGGAGGGTAACCCCCCAGAGGCCGGGGACCTCCTCCCAAACCGTGCCCACAGCGGAAAACGAAACCGCGATCGTCAACGCAGCCATCCAAACCCCGCGCATCGTGCCACCAGTGGGCCATGGAAAGGCCACAAAGGAAAGGACACATGTCAGCTTTCCATCTCTCATTTCGCCCTAAAATCCTGGTAATGATGTGGACACGGATCCTTGCGGCGGCCTTGGGAGCAGCGCTTTGGCTCGGCGCCCTGGCAGGGGAGTGGAGGGTGGGGGAAATCCCATGCTGCTACGTGGTGTATCCCACACCGGATGAATCCCCTTTGGCCAAGGTACAGGAAATCTACCAAGCCGTCACCGGACTTTGGCTTCCGCCCGGGGTCTCCCTCGGCGAGCTCGCCGCGCAATGGAGGGCGAACATCTCCCCACAGCTCCTCCCGCCTTCCCCGGAACGGGCGCTCGTGGTCCTTTATGACGACCTCGAGGAATACTGGCGCGACGTGAATTACTTCGGCGTAGAGGGCCTCTTTTATTACGCCGTACCCGATGGGGTTCTTGAGGGTCCCCTCGGCGAGTTTGCGCAACGGGAGCCCGCAGCAACGGTACTGGGTTGTGTTACTGCCTGTTGCTTGTACAGGCCCTGGGAAGCGACCCTGGCCCATGAGCTCACCCATATGATCCAAAACCTTGTGGGCTTTGAGGTTCCTGAACTCGGTCTTGACCCCGACTTGCTACTGGAGGGAATGGCCCGCTGGACCGAATACGCCCTCGGTTACCGGGGATCCACGGAGTGGAAGCTTGCGCGGGAGATGGCGGCCATCTGGGTCCGGGAAGTGGACGATCTCTCCACGGCGCCGCTCTTCGTGGCCTACGAGCTCGGCGCCACTCTGGTGGGGAAGCTCGCCGAGCGCCTCCCGCCCCCGGCGATCTTGGGCCTTTTCTCATGGGGACCGAAGGCCACCGGGGGTGCCTCGCGGGAGGGGTTCCTCGTGGCCTTCCGCGAAGCCTACGGGGAAGGGTGGGACGCGTTCCTGCGGGGGTGGCTCGCGGGGCTCCGGACCGCGGAAATTTCCCGCGAGGGCGAGCTCCTCTACGAGTTCCGGCGCAAAAGCATCATGCTGCGGGCGAGCTTCCTCTGGCCCTTGCTTTCTCCCGGGGAACGGGAGGAATTCCTGCAGCTGAAAGAGGCTTTCTACAACGGTACTGCTAGCGAGAAAGAGCTCCAGTGGGCGGAGGAGACTTTAGCCAACGCATGGGCGGAACCCACCGATGGGATCCTGTCCGCATTGGAGCGGAGACAAGGTTCGCTGAAATATTGGGTGCGCATCATCTCCGGCCCCGCGGCCTCGGCGGAGGTCACCCGCCTGAACATCGTTCGCTTGTCCTCCTCCCCGGAGGAGTACGTGCGGGCGTTCGTGGACTTAGTCAACACGTACCTCGTGTTCCGGGTCCCGGCCGCGCAAGCCGGAGGGGCTCCTCGCCCTTAAGGGGGGATGTACAGGATCGTGGTGAGCGGCCTCGTGTGGGCGGCGCTGGGACTCCTGTCCCACGCCGCGGAGTGGACGATCCAGACCGCGCCGTGTTGCTATTTCATCGTCCCCGACGGCTACACGATCTCCCCGTTCGCGGTCGCCCGCCTGTACCGGCGCGTCCTGGACCTGTGGGACGTGGAGATCCCCGTCGCCGGCGGCGCCCCGGCGGCCGGGGCGGTGGCGGAGGGGGGACGGTTGCGCGTCGCCGCGGGAGGGAGGATCGGCGTCGCCATATATCCCGATCCCGAGACGTTCGGGAGCGAGGTCCTCTACGCCGTGGCGGGACGGTTCTACGCCCGGCCCCCGTGGGACGCGAATCCCCTACCCTCGCCGCTCCGAACGCTGGAAGGGGAGGGCCTGCGGGGCGCCATCACGGGATACATGGCCATCTGTTGTGCCGGGCCGTCTTGGCCGGATGTGTTCGCGCACGAGCTCGTCCATTACATGCAGTACATATTGGGCATAACGGAGGTCCTGAAGGGGGAAGTAGGCGGTCTCGGGATCGCCCCGGC
>JAADIW010000140.1 GCA_013151115.1 Caldisericota bacterium | reverse complement strand
TGCGGGCCGAGGCCTTCGTGGAGGTGCTGGCGGAGCACGGCCTCCGGGTGCCCCGCTCGTGGGTGAAGCACACGGAGTTCACGTGGGAGGGCGGGGAACGGGCGGCATCGGAGCTGCTCGGGCGCCGGCGGCGCCCCACCGCGATCTTCGCCGCCAATGACCTCATCGCGTTGGGCGTCCTGGTGGCGGCGCACAAGCTCGGGATCGCGGTGCCCCGGGATCTCTCGGTGGTGGGGTTCGACGACATCGCCTACGCCTCGCTCCCCCTCATCGAGCTGACCACCGTGGCCCAGCCCACCTACCGGATGGGGTACCTCGCGGCCGAGTGGTTGATCGACGTCCTGGAGGGAAGACGCCGCAAGCGGTTGAGGAAGGTCCTCAAGCCTCGCCTCGTCGTGCGCAGGACCACCGCCCCTCCGCCCTGATGTCCCTCAGCGGCCGAGCGCTCGGGCGACGAGCTCCGCCACCTGGGCGGGGGTGCGGGCCACGGGGATCCCGTAGGATTCGAGGGCCCTTGCCTTGGCCTCCGCCGTCCCCTCGCTCCCGGAGATGATCGCCCCCGCGTGGCCCATTCGTTTCCCCCGCGGGGCGGAGAACCCGGCGATGTAGGCCACCATGGGCTTGCCCAGGCGCTCTGAGGCGAAGCGGGCGGCCGCCTCCTCCGCCGTCCCCCCGATCTCCCCCACCAGGACCACCAGCTCCGTCTCGGGATCCTCCGCGAAGAGCTCGAGTATATCGACGAAGGAGCTCCCGACGATGGGGTCGCCCCCGATCCCCACCACGGTGGACTGGCCGATCCCCGCCCGGGTGAGGTGGGAGGCGATCTCGTAGGTGAGGGTTCCGGAACGGGAGACGATCCCCACCGGCCCAGGGACGAACACCTCGCCGGGCATGATCCCCACCTTGGCCTTCCCGGGCGAGATCACCCCGGGGCAGTTGGGCCCGATCATCCGCACCCCGTAGAGGCGGAGGAGATGGTGGACTCGGAGCATCTCGTGCACCGGGATCCCCTCGGTGATGGCCACGATCAGGGGGACCCCCGCATCGGCCGCCTCCAGGATCGCATCGGGGGCGAACCTGGCGGGGACGAACACGATGGACGCGTTTATCCCGGGATGCGCCCGGAGGGCCTCGTCCACGGAGTCGTAGACGGGGATGCCGTCGACCTCCTGTCCCCCCTTCCCCGGGGTCACCCCCGCCACCACACGGGTGCCGTAGGCGCGCATCCGCGCGGTATGGAAGGATCCCTCGCTCCCGGTTATCCCTTGGACGAGGAGCTCGGTCTCGCCGTCGACGAGGATGGACAACTTCCCTCCTTTGTCCTGAACGAGATTTCAAATCCAAATTGTACCGCCGGACGCCGCGAGGGCACGTCCCCTGGGAAGGGGACGCCGGAGATCACCCGGACGGGCGCCTTCCCACCGGCGCTAGGTAGACGGTGAACTCCTCCTCGCCGTCCACCCCCAGGAGCCCGTCCATGTCCCCCTGGGAATAAGCGGCCACGGCGCACGTCCCCAGGCCGAGGGCCTCACAGGCCAGGTAGAGGTTCTGGCAGATATGTCCCACATCGATGGCGATCACCTTGTGGGACCGGACGCCGTACCGCCATTCGGTGCGGTAGGGCACCGCCGCCCAAACGAAGACCACCGCCGCCTCCCCCACGAACCGCTGCCCCAGGGCCGCCCCGGCGATCTTCCCCGGAAGTCCGGGGTCCTCGCGCAGGAGCGCGAGCTTGTGGTCCAGGGGCAGATACCGGTAGAGGCCGGGGACGAGGCCCTCCACCCGGTGGATCGAGAGGTAGGTCTCGAAGGGGTGACGCGCCCCGGCGGAAGGGACGGTGCGTCGCGTGGCCGCCCCCTCCCGGATGACCCCATGTACCCCCTGGGTGGCCCAAAGCAGGAAGGAGAGCTCCTCCAGGGTGAGGGGATCCGGGGAGAACCGCCGGCGGCTACGTCGGCGGGCGATGACCTCCCGGAGGGACATCTCCCCCAGCGAAAACGCCGCTGGGGACACGAGGTCGATGAGCTCCGTTCCCTCCGGGACCGGCTTCTGCGGGGAAGGATGTGGGATCCCCTTCCCCTGATCGGTCTCGATCCCCTCCCCCGGCTCCACGGCCTTGAGCCATCCGCGTCCCTCTTCGATGGTCCGCAACGCTCCCTCCTTCGGTCCTTTCCGTTCCCTCCATCTTCCGCTTTATTAGGGGATACACGCCCCTCTCACAAGGTCGAGTTGTGGGACCCCGGTGGTGGGTTAGATTATCCAATCGCATGGTCGAAAAGGAGCTGGTAGACCAACTCGTGCGGCTCCTCGAGGGCCTGCGGGGCCTCGGGTTGGAGCACAACCCGCTCCGGGATGTGGGGATATCCCCGCCCCAATTCGCGCTGCTCGATTGGGTGGCGCGACACCCGGGGGCGAGGCTCGGGGAGATCGCGGCCGGCCTCGGCGTGACCCCTCCCACGGTGAGCGTGGCCGTACAGAGGCTGGAGGAGGCGGGCTTGGTGATCCGCCGGCGCGATCCCGGGGATCGCCGGGTGGTGCGGCTCTTCCCCACGCCGAGGGGCGCGGCCCTCCACCGGAAGGCCGAGGGCTTCAAGCGCCTACGTGCCGAGAAGCTGCTGGCGGCGCTCGCGCCCGCGGAACGGGCGGAGCTGGTACGCCTTTTGGCCAAGGCGATACACGCCGTGGCCGGGGAGCGGGAGGGGCCCGGCTGAAAGGGCAGGCCCTGGGACCGCTGGACCCCCTGGGGCGGGGGCGAGGGGATGTCCGGTGACCACGGAAGGAAACCCGCTTCTCACGCCCCCTCTCTCCGGCATGGACCGCGCCCGTGGGCGGCCTGGACCAGTTGGCCGAAGGAGAGGCCGCCGTCCCCGGGGGGAATCTTTCCGTGTTGGAGATAGCGGAGGCCGGCCCGTTTCACTTCCTCCCGGACGGCCGAGGCGATCCTGTCGTTCACCGCAGCCCCCCCGGTGAGGCCCACGGCCCCGATCCCACCTTCCCGGGCGATCCGGACCGCGATCCGGGCCAGTCCCCGGGCCAACGTGTCCTGGGCCGTGGCCGCCAGATCCGCCGCCGATGCCCCCCCATCCCGCAACCGGTGCAGTTCCCGGAAGAGGGCCACCGTGTCCAAGACCGGCCGGCCGTCGTGCTCCCGGATCACGGGCTCGAGGGGGAGCGGCCTTCCCCCCGCGGCCGCGGCCTCCAGCAGCATGGCCGGCTCCCCCTCGTAGGTCCGCTCGCGGCACAGGCCCAGCCACGCGGAGACGGCATCCAGGAACCTGCCCGCGCTCGTCGTCTCGGGACAGTTGAGTCCCTTTTCGATTTGGAATATCACGATCGCGAGCTCCTCGGGGGATAAATGGGCTTCGACCGGGTCCAGGCCCGCGGCCAAAAGATAGCTCGCGGCCATCCGGCCGGGACGCAATGTGGCGAGGTCCCCACCTGGCATGGGGACAGGAAGCAAGGACCCCTCCCGACGCCACTCCCCCTCCCGCCAGGCGATGACCTCCCCGCCCCAAGCGGCCCCGTCCGCCCCGTAACCGTAGCCGTCGATGGCGATCCCCACGAGCTCCGATAGGCCGTGTTCCCCGGCGAGACCGGCCACATGGGCCACGTGGTGCTGTATCCGTACCACCCGCTCCCCCAGCTCCTCGGCGAGCCGGGTCGTGGGGAAGTCCGGGTGGAGGTCGCAGACGATCACCTTTGGCATCTGCGCCCCCGTTATCTTCAAAAGATGGGCGATCGCTTCCCGCAGAAATTCCAGGGTCTCCAGGTGCTCCACGTTCCCGATGTGTTGGGAGAGGAAAACCTTCCCGCGATGGTAGAGGGCGGAGGTCACGTTCAGTTGGGCGCCCAGGGCCAACATGGGTTCCTCGCCCAGCTCCACCGGGATGGGCTCGGGGACCCAGCCCCGGGAGCGGCGCAGGAACACCGGCCTCCCCGCGGAGAACCGGAGCACCGAGTCGTCGCACCTCGCCACGATCCGGCGGTCGTGCAGCAGGAACCCGTCGGCCACCCCGGAGAGCTCGGAGAGGATCCGTTCGTTATCGATGAGCATCGGCCGCCCGGGGAGGTTGGCGCTGGTCATCACCAACGGGAACTCGATCCGCTGGAACAGGAGGTGGTGGAGGCCGGAATAGGGGAGCATGACGCCCACGGTGTGGAGCCCCGGGGCCACCGAGGGCGCGAGCTTACCGCCGGCCTTGGGGAGCACCACGATGGGGCGCCTGGGGGAACTCAACAGCCGTTCCGCCTCTGGGGACACCTCGGCGAATTCCCGCGTCAACTCCAGCGGCGCCATGAGGGCGAAGGGCTGCCCCGGGCGGCCCAGGCGCCTCCGGAGCTCGGCGACGGCCTCCTCCCGGGTGGCGTCGCAGGCGAGGTGCGTCCCCCCTATCCCCTTGATGGCAACGATCTTTCCGCTCTTCAGGGCCGCCGCCGCCAGATCGAGGGGATCCCCCGGGAGCTCCCGCCCGCCCCGGAGGTAGTAGAGCCTGGGGCCGCAATTGGGGCAGGCGATGGTCTGGGCGTGATAGCGGCGGTCCATGGGGTCTCCGTACTCCCGCCGGCAATCCCCGCACATGGGGAAGTCCCGCATGGAGGTGCGGGGGCGGTCGTAGGGCAAGGCCTCGATCACCGTGAACCGCGGCCCGCAGTCGGTACACGAGGTGGCCCAGTAGCCGGCATAGCGGCTGTGCGGATCGTCGATGTCGGCGAGGCAACGGCCGCAGGTGGCGATGTCCGGGGGGATGGTGCCACCGCCCCCGT
>JAADIW010000141.1 GCA_013151115.1 Caldisericota bacterium | reverse complement strand
CATCACCGCCGCGGCCGACCACCAGACCCACGGCCGCTGCAACACTTCCCCGAAGAGCTTCCCCGTGGCCGCCGCCAGGACCCCGAGCCCGGAGTAAACCACGGCGAGGCCGAGCACGTACGAGAGGGCCATCGCCAGCGTGCGCCACGTCCCCCCGCCCCGCACGCCCCCGAAGTAGGCCACGGTGATGGGCACCATGGGGTAGACGCACGGGGTGAGGTTCAGCCCGAGCCCGAGGAGGAAGACGGCGAGCAGCGCGAGGAGGAGGCCCCGCTCCCGGATGAGCGCGGCGATGCGGTTTCCCCCGACGCCGGCCTCCCCGCTCAGGCTCACGAGGGGCGGGGGCTCCCCGGTGGGCTCGACCACCCGGACCTCCACGGTGAAGCCCTTTTCGGCGGGGGGGAGACAGACGTCGCCGCTACACGCTTGGTAGCGCAGGGTTCCCCGCAGGACCCCCTCCCCCGGGGCCGCCTCCGGGGACGCACGCACGGGGACGGTCACGACGATCCGATCGGTGTAGAGGGCGAGGGTCCTCCCGGCCCACGGGAGCTCCTCGTGCTCGGGTTCGGGGAACCGGGGCACGCCCACGGCGATGTACGTGGGGGCCTCGAACGTGAGCGCGGTGGGGATCAGCGGTTCCTGCTCCACCCCCGCGGCGTTTATGTGCCAGCCGGGCTCGATATAGACCGTGATCTCCAGGGCCGCCTCGCCGCCCCGCGGGACCTCGACGGAGGGGGGCACCTCCACGGAGACGACGGCCTCCGGGTCCAGGCCCTGGGGGAAGCCCGCCGGCCCTAGCGCCAGGGCCAGGAGGGCCGCGGCCAATGTGACCCGCCCCGCCTGCGTCCTCACCGCGCGGGTTCCCTCGGGGGCCGGGGGCCGGGTGCGTCCGCCATCGCTAACCCCCGGAACCCTGATCGCCGGGGACGAGCTCGCACCCGATGGAGGCCTGCTCGTTCTGAATGCCGCATCCCTTGCAGCAGACGCCCGCCACCGGGAGGCCGCAGCTCGTGGGATCTATCCCCCGCTCCTGGAGCGCCAGGGAGAGGAAATAGCTCGGGAACACGAAGTGGAGCCATTGGTCCACCGCGACGCGGACCTCATCGGCGGTGAACCCCCGCTTGACGAGCCATTTGGCGAGGCCCTGGGCGCTCCGCACGAGTTCGCATGCCCGGTCCTCCCCCGATCCGCGGTCCCCGGGGGGACAGCACCGGCTCAGGGGGAGATCCCCGCAGACCGGGGCCCGCAGGGACGCGAGCGCTCCCTCGTAGACCGCCCGCTCCCGGGGCGAGAGCCGGACCGAAGCGTACCACGCGGCGAACCTCCCCACGTTCCACAGGGAGAGTGGGATCCCGTAGGCGGTCTGGGTCCCGGGCTGGGGGATGATCTCCGCGTACAGCGACCTCAGGAGCGCCGTGTGGGCCGGATCCCGACACCTGAGTTCGGCCTGGACCGTCGCCCCCACGAGGAGAACCGCCACCAGGGAAGCCACCGCCTTCCTCACCGATACCCTCCTCGCACGGATTTTCCCCTATTCTCCCGGACGGAAATGCAGGAGCTCGGGGATATGTGTGGAGATTCTATGGAGGACCCCGCTCCACACAACGCCCCGTCGCGTCCTCACCGCGCGAGACGGGGGAGGAGCTCGGCCAGGAGGCGGCCGAGATCCGCCGCCCTCCGGCGGCCGATCTCGAGGACCTCCTCGTGGGAGAGGGGGCCCCTGGCGATCCCCGCCGCGAGGTTCGTCACGCAGGAGATCGCCAGCACCCGCATCCCCGCGTGGCGGGCGGCGATCACCTCCGGCACGGTGGACATCCCCACGAGATCGGCCCCCAGGGCGCGGAAGGCCCTGATCTCCGCCGGGGTCTCATAGGTGGGGCCCATGGTGGCGAGGTACACCCCCTCCCGCAGCTCGATCCCGAGCTCCCGCGCGGCCTCGTGGGCGATCGCCCGGAGCCCGGGGTCGTAGGCGTGGGTCATGTCCGGGAACCGGGGCCCGAGCTCGTCCAGGTTCGGCCCCCGCAGCGGGTTGAACCCGAGCATGTTGATGTGATCCCGGATGAGAACGAGATCCCCCGGCGCCAGGCCTTCGGCGATCCCCCCGGAGGCGTTGGTGAGGACCAGGATCCTCACCCCCAGCAGGGCGTAGGTCCGCACCGGGAACACCACCTCCTCCGGGGAGTAGCCCTCGTAGTAGTGGAGGCGCCCCCGCTGGACGAGGACATCCACGCCCCCCAACGTCCCGATGGCAATCTCGCCCTTGTGCCCCGGGGCGGTGGGCGTCGGGAACCCGGGGACCTCGGTGAACGCCACGGCCCGCTCCCCCTCCAGCGGCAACACATCCCCGAGCCCGGAGCCCAGGACCACCGCCACCCGGGGCTCCCCCAATTTCCGCAGGAAATCGGCGGCGACACGTAATTTTTCCATCGTCCTCCCGTCGCTCATCGCTCAAGCCCTCCCGAGATATAGCGGTTCCGCAGGCGGGCGAGGCCCGATTTGATCGCCCGGGCCCGGGTCTCCGCGATCCCCTTGATCCGTTGGAGCTGTCTCCGGTTGGCGCGTTCGATCTGATCGAGGCTTCCCAGCTCCTCCACCAGCCGCTCGATGATGGAGGGCGGAAGCCGGGGGATCTTGGAGAGCAGCCGGAACCCCCGCGAGGGGACCGGCGACTCCAGCTCCTCCTCGGAGTAGCCCAGGACCTTCAGGATCACCTCCGGCACGAGCAACTCCTCGGGATCGAGCTCCAGGATCTCCTGTACCACCTCGTCCACCGGGCGATCCGGGGACTTGCGGAAGTCGAGGACCACGAGCTTCAGGGTCTCCCGCACGCCGCGCATCAGCCCCCGGAGCTGGTGCCTGAGGAGCTTGGCCTCCCGGCCGAGCTCGACGAACAACGCCTGGAGCTCCTCCTCCAGGTGGATCATCTGCACGGCCTTCTGGACCACCATGGCCACGTGGTCGAGGGGGACCTTGCGCTCGAACTCCATGGGGGCGAGCTCGGTGAGCAGCTCGTGGAGCTCGCGGCGGTAGCGGTCGAGGATGAGGAGGGCCTGGGACGCCTGGGACGAGAGGGCGATGGGATCCCGGAGCTCGTACCGCCAGGACTTGTAGTAGATCGTGATCCGCTTGCGCTCCTCGGAGATCGCTATCACCGGGCGCTCGATCTGCTTGGCGGTCTGCTCCGCCACCCGGTGGCGGGTCCCGGTCTCCGCGGAGGGGATGGTGGGATCGGGCACCAGGTGCGCGTTGGCGTAGAGGATGGTCTTCAACGCCTCGTCCACCACCACCGCCCGGTCCATCTTGCAGAGCTCGGCCAGGGCCTGAGGGGTGAAGGGGGCGTTAAGCTCGAATCCGGCGGCGATGATCGGGGCCACCACCTCCCGGTCGGCGATCACCACCAGCCCGCCGGTACCGAGCTGGACCACCCTGTCCAGCGCCTCCCTGAGGGGGGTCCCCGGGGCGGTGCGTTCGAGGAGCTTCCGGTACTCGTCCTTCATCTCATCCGCCCAAACCCAAGGCCTCCACGGCCTCGCCCACGGTCCTGACCTGCACCAATTCTAAGCCTAACCCGCCCTCGATCTCCTGCTGAGGGAGGACCGCACGCGCGAACCCGAGCTTCTCCACCTCCTTGAGGCGCTCCTGGGCCCTCCGCACGGGACGGATTTCGCCGGAGAGCCCGATCTCCCCGATGACCACGGTGTCGGGGGGGATGGGTCTGTTGCGGAGGCTGGAGAGGACCGCGGCGGCGATCCCCAGATCCAGCGCGGGCTCCCGTACCTCGAACCCGCCGGCCACCGCCAGGTACACGTCCGACATGCCGATGTGCACCCCCAGGTACCGTTCCAGGACGGCGAGCAGCACCAGTACCCTGTTGTAATCGAGCCCGGGGGTGCGCCGCTGGGGCGGCCCGTACTTGGTGGGCGCGACCAGCGCCTGGACCTCGACCAGCATGGTGCGGGTCCCCTCCAGCACCGGCACGATGGCCGAACCGGGCTTGGGCCCCCGGTCCCGGGAGAGGAAGAAGAGGGAAGGGTTCCGCACCTCCTCCATACCGCGCTCCCCCATCCGGAACACCGCCACCTCGTTGGTGGAGCCGAACCGGTTCTTGACCGACCGCAGGATCCGCAGGTCCGTCTCGCGCACGCCCTCGAGGTAGATGGCCACGTCCACGATGTGCTCCACCGTCTTGGGGCCGGCGAACCCTCCCCCCTTGGTGATGTGGGACACCAGGAACGAGGCCATGCCGCGGAGCTTCGCGAGCCGGGCGATCTCCGCCGCCGCCTCCCGCACCTGTTGGATCCCCCCCACCTCGCCCCCGTCCGCCCGGGCGAGGACCGTCTGGAGGGAATCCACCACGAGGGCGAGGGGGGAGAGCTCCTCCACCGCGGCGGCGATCCGCGGGAGGGATTGCTCGGCGAAGAGGTAGAGCCGGTCCCCGCCGATACCCAACCGTTCCGCCCGGAGCTTCACTTGGGGGGCCGACTCCTCTCCAGATACGTAGAGGACCGGACCGCGGTCCCGGGCCAGGTTCGCGGCGATCTGGAGGAGTAGGGTGGACTTCCCCACGCCGGGCTCGCCGCCGAACAGGATCACCGCCCCGGGGATGAGGCCGCCCCCGAGCAGCCGGTCCACCTCCGGGAAGCCGGTGGAGAGGCGCGTGAGGGGGGCCGAGGGGACCTGGGGCAGGGGGCGCGGCTCCTCCCCGAGCCAGCTCGCCGGCTCGTCCCGCCTGCGGGCGTCCCGGGGCTCAGCGGCGACTTCCTCGAGGGTCCCCCACGA
>JAADIW010000119.1:1208-5988 GCA_013151115.1 Caldisericota bacterium | reverse complement strand
CCCCCCTCTGCCGCCGACGGTCCTCGAGATCCTGCGTGACGGCGGCTTGATACCGCATCTGAAGAAGAAGCTGGCGAAGGAGGGATAGATGGCTAGATACCGGATCGCGTATCTCCCCGGGGACGGCGTGGGTCCCGAGGTGTTGGAGGCGGCGCGTATGGTCCTGGACGCGGTGGGGTTCGACGCGGAATACGTGCACGGCGATGTGGGGTGGAAGTTCTGGTGCGAGGAGGGCAATCCCCTTCCCGATCGTACCATCGAGGTATTGAAGAGCACGGATGCCTGCCTCTTCGGGGCCATCACCTCTAAGCCCAAGGACGAGGCCGAGGCGGAGCTCGCCCCGCATCTCAAGGGCAAGGGCCTCTCCTATTTCTCCCCCATCGTGGCCATCCGCCAGATGTTCGATCTCTACGCCAACGTCCGGCCATGTAAGGCCTTCCCGGGGAATCCCCTGAACTACCGGGACGACATCGATCTGGTGATCTTCCGGGAGAACACCGAGGGGCTCTACGCCGGGGTGGAGTTTCACCCGGTGCCCGACCAGGTGGTGGAGGTGTTGCGGCGGCATTCCCCCAAGATGGAGAGGTTCGCGGCGTTTCCCCGGGACGAGCTCGCCATCTCCTGTCGCATCTTCACCAGGCGGGGCTGCGAGCGCATCGTGCGGGCGGCGTTCGAATATGCCAAACAGCACGGCTATCCCACGGTGACGGTGGTGGAGAAACCCAACGTGATCCGCGAGACGAGCGGGATGATGGTGCGCATCGCCCGGGAAATCGCCAAAGAATATCCCGGGATCGAGCTCTGGGAGACGAACATCGACGCGATGTGCATGTGGCTGGTGAAGAACCCCCAGGACTACGGGGTGCTGGTCTCCTCCAACATGTTCGGCGACATCATCTCGGATCTCGCGGCGCAGCTCGTGGGGGGTCTCGGCTTCGCCTCGGCGGGGAACATCGGCGAGGGCTACGGCGTGTTCGAGCCCACTCACGGTTCGGCCCCCAAGTACGCGGGCCAGTACAAGGTGAACCCCACGGCGGCGATCCTGGCGGCGAGGCTGATGCTGCGGTGGCTGGGGGAGGAGGAGAAGGCGGAGCGGATCGAGCGGGCGGTGGCGCAGGTGATCGCGGAGGGCAGGGTCCGCACGTACGACATGGGCGGCGCTGCCTCCACCCTGGAGATGGCCGAGGCCATCGCCGAGAAAGCTCGGAACCCGTGATGGGACGGACGGTAATCGAGAAGATCTTCGCGGCCCACACCGCCGATGAGGTGGCCCCGGGGCGGGTGATCTGGCTGGATCTCGACGTGCGCAGCGCCCGGGACTTCGCCGGGGCCAACGTGGTGAAGCGTTTCCGTGAAGCCTACCCCGGCGAGCGGGTCGCCGACCCGGAGAGGACGTTCTTCACCTTCGACTGCAACGCCCCGGCGAACACCATCGCCTATGCCCAGAATCAGCAGATCTGTCGCCGCTTCGCGCGGGAACAGGGGATCCGGGTATACGACGTGGATTCCGGCATCGGGTCCCACGTGCTCATGGAGGAAGGGATCGCCTCTCCCGGGGCCACGGTGGTGGGGACCGACTCCCACCTGAACATCCTCGGGGCTGTGGGGGCGTTCGGCCAGGGGATGGGGGATGTGGACATCGCCTTCGCCTTCCGCCACGGGAAGACATGGTTCGAGGTCCCTCACACCGTGAAGATCGTCCTCCGGGGGCGGTACGAATATCCCACCACCGCCAAGGACCTGACACTTTTCCTGGTGGGAAAGCTGGGGGCCCGGGGGGCGTTGGGGAAGGCGGTGGAAATCGAGGGGGAGGCGGTGGAGGCCTTGGACATGGCCGGCCGGATCACCCTCTGCTCCATGGCCACGGAGATGGGGGCGATCAGCGCTTTCCTGCCCCCCTCCGAGAGCCTCCGGGCGTTCGTGGAGGAAGCCACGGGGAGCCGGGATTTCTCCTATCCCATCGCCGATCCCGATGCGGAATACACGCGGATCCTGGAGTTCGACGTTTCGGGGCTCAAACCGATGATCGCCGCCCCGCCCCGGCCGGACAACGTCCACGAGGTCGCGGAGCTCGAGGGGGAGCGGGTGGACACGGTATTCGTCGGCTCCTGCACCAACGGCCGCTACGAGGACATCCGCGCGGTGGCGGAGATACTGAAGGGGAGAAGGGTGGCCAAGGGGGTGGTGCTCAAGGTGGCCCCCGCCACCCGTCGGGTATGGGGGAGGCTCCTCAAAGAGGGGTGGCTCGAGGTCCTTTACGACGCGGGGGCGATCATCGCCCACGCGGCCTGCGCCGGCTGCGCCCAAGGCCAGATCGGGATGACGGGAGAGGGGGAGGTCCAGCTCTCCACCGGCAATCGCAACTTCCCCGGGAAGCAGGGCAGGGGCCCCACTTACCTCTGCTCCCCGGCCACCGCCGCGGCCTCGGCCCTGTTCGGGGTGATCACCTCCCCCGAGCGCCTCTGAGGAGGGAGGATGAAACCCACGGTGATCCGGGGAAGGCCATGGGTGATCACGGACGGGGAGGGGAGGCTCATCGACGACATCGACACCGACCAGATCTACCACAACGCCTACCTCGCCGTGACCGACCCCGCGGAGATGGGGAGGTACGCGTTCAGCAACCTCGAGGGCTGGACGGACTTCCCGCGGAGAGCGAGGCCCGGGGATATCCTGTTCGTGGGGGAGAACTTCGGCGCCGGGTCATCGCGCCAACACGCGGTTGACTGCTTCCTAGCGCTCGGGATCGGGGCCATCGTGGGGAGGTCCTTCGGGGCGATCTACAAACGCAACGCGATCAACTCGGGACTCCCCCTCCTCGAGCTGCCCGAGATGCCGGTGGGGGCCCTACGGGAGCTGGAGGAAGTCACGGTGGACCTCGAGACCGGGGAGATCAGGGCGCCCGATGGCCGCGTCATCGCGCGGGCGAGGCCCATGCCCCGGGTGGCCCTGGAGATCTACCGCGCCGGCGGATTGCTCAAACTCACGCCCCGTTGATCCCCTGTGGCACCGGACATCGGGCGGGGAGGGGGCACAGGTGCCGCGCCAAGGGATCCCCGTGAACCCATGGAGTAGGCTCCACGTCCGCGTATTCGGGGGGCGATCCCCCGTCGTCCCGCCTGGGCGGGTGGCCGGGTCGGGCTAGAATACCCCTAAGGGGCGATGGCGCTGTGGCGGTGGCGGCGATGGCGCTGGGAGAGGGTCCGGGCCCTGCCCGCGTATTACCCCCCGGATTTCATGCGTATCCGGCGCCTGCGCCGCTCCGATCGGGAACTGTGGGGAATCGAAACCCCCGAGATCCCCCTCCACGGCGCCGATCGGCTGGTCGAGGCGTTGGAAGCGCTTCGGCGTTCCTGCAAGCGCCCCCCGGGAGAGGGGGAACTGTGGAAGCTGGAGGGGGGTGGACCCCCGCGCCGCGTCCCGCGGATCGAGCCCTTCCCCGAGGACGCGCTCTGGGATCAGGGGCTCCTCCTCCAGCGGCTGCGCAGCCCGCCGGACCGCTGGCTCCTCGCCATGGAGGTCGCCCGGCCCGTGGAGGGCCTCTACGTCTCCCGTTGGGAGAGATACGTGGCCTCCTGGGGCGTGGCCCTCAGCGCGCTCCTCGCGGCCACCGAGGGCGAGGGACCGGGGTAACCCCGGTCCCATGTGGGTGTGGGCCCTTGCGCCGCGGCGGGGTCGCGATCAGGGACACCCACTCCCGAAACAGAGCTTGAACTTCATATGCCACTTCCCGTCCTGGAAGTACCAACAAATCCGGGCGTCATCGGGACATTCGCCGACGAACGTGTACCAGCTACCGCTCGGGTCCAGGTACCAGCCCCAGGCACAGGGGTAAGGGCATGGCGGCACTACGTAGCCGGGACAGGGCGGACACGGCCCGTACCAGCAGGGGGGACAGGGTGCCCAGCCGTAGCTGTAAGCGGGCAGGATCTCCACGGTGTTCCAAGCGGTGACGTAGCAACCACAGTCGGGCTCGGGGACGATCCCGAGGATCCGCGCCCTCCCCTCGTCCGGGTTGGGTCCCATCAGGGGGAAGGGATTCTGGGGGTCGCCGGTGGGGAAGGAGAGGGGAACGGTGCTGGCGATGAGGAGGAGTTGATCTGTGCCGGAGGGCGGCGTCACCCGGAGCCGCCAACGTGGGTTGTCCGGGAGGTAATGGGTCCCGGCGGTGACGTACGGGTTGGGGGACCAATAGTTCGGGAAGAGCTGCGTGACCTTTCCATCGGGCTGGAAGTCGAAGATATAGACATAGGCCGGCTGGGAAACGTAGAACCCGATACGGGCGTATTCCCCGATCCGGTACTGCGGCCGCTCGGGCCAGATCGCGGCGGTCAGCCCCGGCGGGGGCTCGGGCTGCAAGCCCAGGGGCGAGGGGATGTTCTGTGCCAACGCCGCCGCGCCCGCTGCCGCCAGGACGCCGAGGAACGCGAGCCCTTTCCTCATCTCCTTCACCTCCGCTCTGTATACACGGGCCGCATCCCCGGGGTTTCGAGGAAACCGAAAGGCCCCGGGGTACAATAAACCGCGATGCGTGCGTTTTGGCTCGCGGCCGTCCTCCTATGCCTCGGGCTCGGGGCCCTCGCGGGGGAGGTCTACCTCCTCGAGGTGGAGGGATCCATCAACCCCGTGGTCCAGGAGTACGTCCTGCGGGGCCTGCGGCTCGCGGCGCGGGACGGGGCCGAACTGGTGGTGATCCTCCTCGATACCCCCGGGGGGTTGGACTCGGCCACCAAGGAGATCGTGGAGGGGATCATCGCCTCCGAGGTCCCGGTGGCCGTCT
>JAADIW010000119.1:0-1166 GCA_013151115.1 Caldisericota bacterium | reverse complement strand
CATCCTCCTCGCCGCCGACATCGCCGCCATGGCCCCTGGGACCAGCGTGGGCGCGGCCCACCCCGTGTCCCTCACCGGCGAGACCCCCGGGGAGGGCGAACCCATGGCCGAGAAGATCGTGAACGATGCGGCCTCGCGTATCCGCGCCATCGCGGAGCTGCGGGGACGTAACGCCGACTGGGCCGAGAGGGCCGTCCGGGAATCGGTGACGGCCACCGCCGGCGAGGCGCTGGAGCTCGGGGTGATCGACCTGGTCGCCGCCGATCTGGATGAACTCCTCTCGGACCTGGATGGGTGGACCCTGCCCGACGGGCGCGAGCTCCACACCGCGGGCCTGGCCGTGAGGCGGGTGCGGAAGACCTTCCGCGAGTGGCTCCTCTCCTATCTCGCCGATCCGAACCTGGTCTACATCCTCCTCCTCCTCGGCCTTTACGGGCTCATCTACGAGTTCTTCTCGCCCGGGGTGGGGATCGGGTTCGTGGTGGGGGGGATATCGCTGATCCTCGCCCTGATGGGCCTCCAGATCCTCCCGATAAACCTCGCCGGCCTCGGGCTGATCCTCTTCGGCGTGCTCCTCATGGTCCTGGACGCCTTCACCCCCACCAACGGCATCCTCACCACCGGCGGCGTCATCAGCCTCATCCTGGGATCCTTCAGCCTCTTCGACGTACAACATCCGGCGATCGGCCTCTCCCGTTGGACCGTGTTCGCCGCAGTCGGAACGGTGACGGCCTTCTTCGTGTTCGTCGTGTCCAAGGGGCTCCTCGCCCAGAGGCGCCGGCCGCAGCCCCTCACCACCATGGTGGGCCTCACCGGCGTGGCGAAGACCGACCTCGTCCCCGGGGGTAAGGAAGGGTGGGTCCTCGTGCGCGGCGAGTACTGGCGTGCCCGGGCCCGGGAGGAGATCGCGGCCGGCGACGAGGTGGAAGTGGTCGGCCAGGAGGGGCGCGTCCTCATCGTCAGGCGCCGTCCCTGATCCCACCCGGCCGACACGACGCCGCCCCCGAGTTCCGTGCGGGAAAGGACCCACCTCACTGGGCGGGCTAAAGCGAGAAGTCGGGGCCCAGGTAGTACCGCCTGGCCAGGGGATCTTTCAGGAGTTCCCCGGGCGTCCCCTGGGCGATGATCCGTCCCTAGTGGATGAGGTAAGCGAAGGACGTGATCCG
>JAADIW010000101.1 GCA_013151115.1 Caldisericota bacterium | reverse complement strand
ATGAGATCCGCGTAGGTTTCGGCGATATCTTGAAGAAACAGCTCGAGTTGGCCGGGGAGAACTACGAGCTCCTCAACGGGCACGGGGTGAAGGCGTTCAACGTGATGGGGGCCATCGGCTCGGGGAAGACCACCCTGATCCTGCGCGTCGCGGAGGCGCTGCGCAGGCGGGGGCTGCGGGTGGGGGCGGTGGCCGGCGACGTGGCCGGCGACGAGGACTTCCGGCGCTTCCGGGCGGCGGGCCTCCCGGCGGCCAACATCAACACCGGCGATGAATGTCACCTGGACGCGCACCGGGTTCATCACGCCCTCGAGGATCTGCCACTGAACGAGCTCGATGTGCTCTTCATCGAGAACGTGGGGAACCTCGTGTGCCCGGCGGATTTCCCCCTGGGGACGGAGATGGACATCGTGGTCATCTCGGTGACGGAGGGCGACGACATGGTGCGCAAGCACCCCAAGATCTTCGCCCAAACGGACGTAATGGTGGTCAACAAGGTGGATCTCGCCGGGGTGGTGGGGGTCGACCCCCAACGGCTCGTGGCCGACTACCGGACGGTGAACCCCCACGGGATCGCGATCCTCACCGACGCCAAGAACGGCCGCGGGATCGAGGAACTCCTCTCCGCCCTGGGTTTCTGATGCACGAATATTCCCTCGCCCTTTCCCTGCTCGAATCGCTACGGGCGCGGTTGGCCGAGGACCCCGTGCGGGGGCGGGTGAAGAAGGTCCACCTACGACAGGGGGAACTCCTCGTCCTCTCCCACGAGGCGCTCCGGGAGGCCTGGAAGATCGTGACCGAGGGGACGGAGCTCGCGGGCTCGGAACTCGTGATCGAGTCGGTGCCCGTGCGGGTGCGGTGCGCCTCCTGTGGGTACGGGGGGGACGCGCGGTACCTCGCCGCGGAGGGCTGGCATGTGCGGGTCCCGGTGCTCTCATGTCCCCGCTGCGGCGCCCGCGTCGAGATCGTGGAGGGCCGGGACCTGGCGGTGGTGGCCCTGACGGTGGAGGAAGGGGTTGAGACGGGCTGATATCCTCCGGACTTCCTTCGTCGCCGCCTTGGAGGTCCTCGCGCCGGCGGGAGGCGATCCGGGGGCTCGGCGCGGACGCGGGGCTCGGGGTCGAGGTCACGGATCGGAGGGAGCTCACGGGTCACGGCGGTCCTGCGCCGCGGCCGCTGGCGCTCCGGGGGGCTAGCGGGTCTCCCCGTGGAGGGCCTTGTAGAGGGTGTGGGCGATGGGACGGGGTAGGCCCGGCAGGGAGAGGAGTTCCTCCAGCGAGGCCCGTCTCAACTCCTCCAGCGAGCCGAAGCGCTCGAGGAGGAGGGCCTTGCGTTTGGGCCCGATCCCGGGCACGGAGTCGAGCAGGCTCGTCAGCGTCTCCTTCCGCCGCAGGAGCCGGTGGTATTCCACGGCGAAACGGTGGGCCTCGTCCCGGATGCGCTGGAGCAGCCTCAGGGCCCCCGAATCCCGGGGGAGCCGGATCGGCCCCCGGCGCCCGGGCCGGTACACCTCCTCCTCCCGCTTGGCCAGGGAGGCCACCTCGATCCCCGATAGCCCGAGCTCTTCCAACACCCGGAGGGCCACGTTGAGCTGCCCCTTTCCCCCGTCCACGAGGACGAGGTCGGGGAATTCGGAGAACTTCCCCCCGGGCCGGGATTCCTGGAGCTCCCGCAGACCGTGGGAGAAGCGACGCCTCAGGATCTCCCCCATCATCGCGTAGTCGTCGGGCCTCCCGGAGATCCGAACCCGGAAACGGCGGTACGCGTCGCGGCGGGGCCTTCCCCCGACGAACACCACCATGGATCCCGTGGCCTCCCGACCCCGGATGTTGGAGATGTCGAAGGCCTCGATCCGCCACGGCCGCGTGGGGAGATCCAGGGCCTCGGCCAGCTCCTCGAGGGCCTCTTCGTCACGGGGGAGGGAGGATTCCTCCGCCGTCGCCCGCCGCAGGGCCAGGGCCGCGTTCCTCGTCGCCATCTCCACCAGTTCGCGCCGCCGGCCCCGCGTGGGAACCCGCACCGTCGCCTTGCCCCGCCGGGAAGCGAGGTATCCCTCCAGCGCCCCGGCCTCGGGGACGGGGAAGGGGATGAGCACCTCCTGGGGAACCGAGGTGGTCCGGGTGTAATACTGGTCGAGGAACTCGGCCAGGGCCTCCTCCGGCGAGCTCCCCGCGGGGACCACGAGGGGGAACCCCTCCTTCCCGATGAGGCGCCCCCCCCGCACCAGGAGGACGAGCCCGTACCCCCGCCCGTCCTCCAGCGCGATCCCGACCGCATCGAGGTCCACGGCCTCGGGCAACGCGACCACCTGGCGTTCCCGCAGCCGCTCCAGGGCGCGGATCGCGTCCCGCAAGTGCGCCGCCTCCTCGAACCGTTCCGCCGCGGCCGCCCGTTCCATGCGGGCCCGCAGCTCGGCGAGCACTTCCTCCGTCCGCCCCGAGAGCAACGCGGCCACCCCCTCCACGTGGCGACGATACTCGTCGGGGGAGACCTCACCGGTACAGGGGCCGGCGCATTTCCCCAGGTGGTAGTAGAGGCACGGCCGGAACCGCTTGCCCGAGTCCAGGTCGAGGTTGCAGGTGCGGAGGGGGAAGAGCTTCTGGGCCAGGGAGAGCATGCGCCGGAGGGCTTTGGAGGACGTGAACGGCCCGAAGTAGCGGGCCCCGTCGTTCTCGGGGCGCCGCACGAGCGTCACCTGGGGGAACCGCTCGGCGGTGATCTTCACGTAGGGGTAGCGCTTGTCGTCCCGTAGGCGGGTGTTGAACCGGGGCCTGTGCTTCTTGATGAGGGCGTCCTCCAGGATCAGGGCCTCGGCCTCGTTCCGGGTGACCACGTAGTCGAGGTCCACCGCTTCCCGAGTGATCTCCCACGCTTTGGCCGAGCCCCCGCGCTGGAAGTAGGAGCGCACCCGGTTGCGGAGCGAGGAGGCCTTCCCCACGTACAGAACTTCCCCATCCTCACCGAGGAACATGTAGACCCCCGGGGCATCGGGGAGGTCCCCCGACTTCGCGCGGAGCGCCTCGATCGTCGTCCCGGCCATGGCTCGTGTATCATGCTAGCCGATGGCGGGCGAAAGTGTAGGGCGGGATGGCAGGATCCGGGTGGGGCTCGCCCTGGGAAGCGGCGGCGCCCGGGGGGCCGCCCACGTGGGCGTCCTGAAGGTGTTGGAGCGCGAGGGGATCGAGGTGGTGGCGGTGGCCGGCTCCAGCATCGGGGCCGTGGTGGGAGGGGCCTACGCCGCCGGGGTCCCCACGGCCCGGATCGAGGAGGAATGGAGGAAGACCAATCTTCCCCAACTCGTGCGCACCTTCCTCCCCACCTTCCCCCGGGCGGGCCTGAGCTCGGGGGCGGAGCTCGAGCGGTACCTGCGCTCGGTCTTCGGGGACCTGCGTATCGAGGACATGAAGATCCCGTTCGCCGCCGTGGCCACCGACCTCGACACCGGCGAGGCGGTGGTGATCCGGACGGGCCCCCTGGTGGATGCGCTGCGTGCCTCCACCGCCATTCCCGGCATCTTCCGGCCGGTGCGGTGGCGGGGGAGGATCCTAGTCGACGGGGGGATGGTGGAGCCGGTGCCGGTGCGGCCGTGTCGCGAGCTCGGGGCGGAGATCGTGATCGGGGTGGACGTGGGGCCCCGTCCCGCCCCCACCACCCCCGAGAGGAGGGGCCTCTGGGACGAGCTCGAGGAGCGGCTGCGCGCCCTGGAGGAGCGCCCCTGGGTGCCGGCGTCCCTGTTGGAGTTCCTGGAGACGAGGCTGGAGCGGCCCCGGGAGCGCCCGCTCCCCGGGCTATTCTCGTTGCTGAACCAATCGGCCCTCATCCTCCTTCAACAGGTCACGGAGCTCAAGCTACGGCTTTGGCCGCCGGACGTGCTGGTGCGGCCGGAGTTCCCCCGGCGCGAGGGGGGATACATCCGGGGATACCTGAACGCGGAGGAGAACATCGCCGCGGGGGAGCGGGCCATGGAGGCGGCGCTGCCGGAGCTCTACGCCGTAGCCGGGGCGGAAGGGAGGTGAGGCGGTGGAACGGTGGGTGCTCATCTTCCTATGCGTCGTCCTCGTGGGGCTGATGGCGTTCACGGCCCTGACCCTGAGGGCGATCCAGCGCGAGGGGGTCGCGGTCAAACTCGCCGGGCCCCTGCGGATCGAGAGCTCGCCCCAGGAGGGGCGGCTCAACGTCACGATCCAGGGCGCGGTGGAACTCGCGTTGAGCGGATCCGGGGCCCCGAGCCTCGAGGCCCGGGTGGAGGGGGCGCTCTTCCCCCGTTGCGACGGCGGGGTGCTCATCCCCGTGCGCTGGAGCCTCCTCTCGGGGGAGATCGTCTGGCGTTGCGTGACGGACGGGGAGGCCGGACCTTGATGGCCCCGGGGACAGGGCCTAGGATTGGAACCGCGTGGGGGCGTAGCTCAGCGGGAGAGCGCCTGCTTTGCAAGCAGGAGGTCGGCGGTTCGAATCCGCTCGCCTCCATTTCCCCCGGTTTCAGCCGTGGAGTTTCCCGATCGATTCCCCATATGGCGGCCGTAGCACCCCCCGCTCGGTCACGATGGCGGCGATCAGCTCGGCGGGGGTGACGTCGAACGCCGGGTTCCACGCCCGTGTCCCCTCGGGCGCGAACCGCATCCCGTAGGGGGCGATAACTTCCTCTTCGCCCCGTTCCTCCACGGGGATCCCCCGGCCATCCGCCAGGGAGGGGTCGATGGTGGAGGTGGGCGCCACCACGTAGAAGGGGACGCCGTGGCGGCGGGCGAGCACCGCCAGGGGATAGGTGCCGATCTTGTTGGCGGTGTCCCNNGTCGGCCCCCACGAGGACGGCGTCGATCCTCTCCCGGACGAAAAGCCAGCCGGCGGCGGAGTCGACGATGAGCCGGAAGGGGATCCCCTCCCGCAGGAGCTCCCACGCCGTTAGCCGCGCCCCCTGGAGCCGGGGGCGGGTCTCGAGGGCGTAGACGAGGGAGAGCCTCCCGGCCTCCCACGCCGTCCGGACCACCCCCAGGGCGGTCCCGTATCCCCCCGTGGCCAGGGCCCCGGTGTTGCAGAGGGTGACCACCACCGCCCCCTGGGGGAGGAGCTCGGCCCCGAACCTCCCCATGGCCTTACAGGCCTCGATCTCCTCGCTATGGATCCGCTCGGCCTCGGCGAGGAGGGCCTCCTTGAGATCGGGCCGTCCCCGGTGGCGGCGGTGGACGGCTTCCATCCGTTCCAGCGCGCGGAAGAGGTTCACCGCGGTGGGCCGGGTGCGAGCGAGCCCCTCCCGGGCCGCCCGGAACGCCTTCCCGGGATCGGTCCCCTCTTCCGGACGCCACACAGCGAGGACGAGGCCGTAGGCGGCGGCGACCCCGATGAGGGGCGCCCCCCGCACGCGCATCGCCACGATGGCCTCGGCCACCTCCTCCCAGGTACGCAGGGACAGCCAGACCTCGCGCCAGGGGAGCTCCGTTTGATCCAGGACCTCGAGGACGCCATCCCGCCAGCGGATGGGGCTCACCATCACGCCGCTCCCGGTCGCAAAAAAGAACGCGGGGCCCCTTTAAAAGAACGCCCCGCGCCGGACAAAGGAGGGAGTGCCGAAAGGAGGAACAACACCTCCGTTGAACACAAAGCCCGTTTATACATCAATCGCTCCCCCGATGCAAGCCCCGCCTCCCGCGCCCTCAGGAGGCCAACAGCAGCGCGAGGAGGGCCTTTTGGGCGTGGAGGCGGTTCTCCGCCTGTTCGAAGATCACCGAGTGCCGGGAACGCGCGGCCTCGTAGGTGAGCTCCTCGCCGTAGTGGGCCGGCAGACAGTGCATCAGGATGGCATCGGGGCCCGCCCGTTCGAGGAGGGCGAGGTCCACGGTGAAGCCCTCGAAGTCGCGTTTCTTCCTCTCCGCGATGGCCTCCTCCCCCATGGAGACCCAGACATCGGTGTAGATGACGTCCGCCCCCCTCACCGCCTCCGCCGGGTCGCGCACCACCTCCACCTCCCCGCCCGCGGACCGCACGTGCGCCAG
>JAADIW010000105.1 GCA_013151115.1 Caldisericota bacterium | reverse complement strand
TGGTGTGCAGGCGATCCAGGGCCTCTGTCACGATGGACAGGGCGGTGGGGAAGCCGATGGAGTAATCGGTGCCCCAGAGGTCGTTATCGATGGTCTGGGGGATGCCCACCGCTTGGAGACCGTGGGGGATGAGATGGGCCGCGACCCCCAGGGTGTCGTCCCCGCCGATGGCGATGAGGCAATCGATCCCGTGCCGCTCACAGGTGTCGAGGACCTTCTGTACCTTCTCGGTGGGCTCCCAGACGGTCTCGCCGTCCTTCGTCACCTTCTTGAACGGGTTGGTGCGGGAGGTGCCGAGGATCGTCCCCCCTTGGGGCAGGATCCCCGAGACCTCTTCCAGCCCCAACGGCATGGGGAGGTCCTCCACGAGACCCTTCCATCCGTCCTGGAAGCCCATCACCTCCGCGCCTTCCTCGTGGGCCTTGCGCACTATGGCCCTGAGGCACGCGTTTATCCCCGGCGAGTCGCCGCCGCCCGTGAGCACGCCGATCCTCATCCGTTACCTCCTTCGGCTCAGAGTCCCGGGTATTCCCTGTACCAGTCGGGGCCGGCCTTCGCGAGGGAGAGGTTGGGAAAGCCCCCGAAGGCCTCCGTATCCCAGAAGGGGGTGGCCGCCTCCGATGCGGCGTAAAGCCTGCGGAAGTTCTCCGTGCCTCCGGTCGAGAGCCACTCCTCCACCGCGTCGAGGTCCGGGTAGTAATCGACGCAGTACTTCCACAGAGCGCGGCCACAGAGGAATCCCGAGGCCCCACACCTGGAGGCGATCTCCACTTCCTCCAGGAACTCCTCGATCCCCACCCCCGCCGAGAGGATCACCCACGGGACCCTGGCCAGGCGCGTCACCTCCCGGCAGAAGTCCTCCACCTCGGAGAGGTCGTACACCGGCTCTCGCTTGGTACCGTCGAAGGCCCCGTCCGCGTACTCCTTGCAGTACTTGAGGTCGGCAGGGAATTCCACCTTGAGCACGTCCACCCGGTACTCGGGCTTGGCGAATTCGGCCACGTAGTCGAAGACGAGTTTGGGCTTCCTCTTAGCGTATACGGGGGAGTCTTTGTCCTCGTCCTCCTTGAATGGGTAAGCCACGATTTCGAGCACGTAGGGGATGTCGTAGCGGGCGCACTCCTCGCCCACCCGACGGGCGATCTCCTGCTGGTGCGCCACCACCTCCGGGGAACCGTCGTGGCGATAGTAGAGGAGGAGCTTGACCCCGTCGGCCCCGGCCCGTTTCACCTTCTCCACGCCCCAACCCTCGAGCAGTCGGGTCTTCCGCTCCTTCTCCCCTGCGCCGGAGGCGAGGTACCCCGTCTCCTCCACCGCCAGCAACAGGCCGACATCCGGGGGGAGGTACTTGGCGGCGACGGGATAGCCGTACCCCGGATCGATGAGGGTGGCGCTGGAGTAAGGGGAGAGCACCTTGACGATGAGCTTCTTCACCTGGGCGAGGTCCTCGTAGGTGGCCTCCCGGCCGGTGACCTTCTTTATCATGCGCTTCAGGGAACCCCGCTGGTCGATGGCCATCATGCGGAAGCGTCCCTCATCGTCCGCCAGCCGCAGAAGGCCCCTGAGTTTCCCCGCGGAAATCTCGACCTTCGACACCGTGCACCTCCTATCGACGACATGGGGATACCGGACCACGCAAGGATAGCCGCACCGGGAAGCGTTTGCACATCAGGGGTCGGCCGGCTCCGCCTCCCGCAAGTACCGCGCCGCGTCCTCGGGTGGCATGGGGTTGATGTAGAAGCCGGTGCCCCACTCGAACCCCGCCACCCGGGTGAGGCGGGGGATGATCTCGATGTGCCAGTGATAGTCGTATTGGAGCGTGGCCCAGTAGTCCGGCCGCCCCGGACGGGGCACGGGGTTGGGGGCGTTTTGGAGGACGAAGTTGAACGGGGGATCGCCCAGAAGCGCTTTCAATTTCCCCAACGTGCGTTTGAGGGCCCGGGCGAGGCCCCGGGTCTCGTCGGGGGACATCTCGGTGAAGTCGTGGGAGTGGTAGCGGGGGTAGATGTGGACCTCGAACGGGAACCGTGAGTCGAACGGGGCCCAGATGACGTAGCCGTCCACCTCCTCCACGATCCGTTCCCCGAGCCTGAGCTCCGCGAGCAGCATATCGCAGAAGATGCAGCGCTCCTTCTTGTGGTAATAGTCCCGGGCGGCTTCCAGGCGGTCCCGCACGTCCCGGGGGGTCACGGGGGTGGCGATGATCTGGGAATGGGCGTGGGAGAGGGACGCCCCGGCCTGGGGGCCGTGGTTCTTGAATAGGAGGACGTAACGGTGCCATGTGTTGGCCATGAGCTCCCGCAGCCGATGCACGTACGTCTCCACCACCAGCACCACGTGGTCCAGCGGGAGATCGGCCAGATCCAGGTCGTGATCCGGGGTCTCGATCACCACCTCGTGGGCCCCCACCCCGTTCATCCGGTCGAAGAACCCGGCAACACCTTCACGGCCGAGCTCGGGATAGGCGGTGAGGGCGGGGAATTTGTTCGGCACCACCCGCACCGCCCAACCCCCGTCCCCATCGTGGACACGGTGGATCTCCGGCGGCGTCATGTGTTCGTTTCCCGGGCAGAACGGACACTTCTCGGGATCGTCCTTTTCCGGCGGCTCGCTGCGGTAATCCGTGGGCCGTTTGGCCCGTTCCGGGGCGATGATCACCCAGCGGTCGGTGATCGGCCCGCGTCGAAGCTCCGGCATCCTCCGCCTCCTTTCAGATCCGCTCCTCCTTGGGGATCACCACGATGCCCGAATCGGTGACATGGAACCTCTTCCGGTCCTCCTCCGGGTCGTGGCCGATCGCGAACCCCTCGGGGATCACCACGTTCTTATCCACGATCGCGCGTCGCATCGTCGCCCCCCGCCGCACCTCGACCCCCGCGAAGAGCACCGAGTCCTCCACCCGGGCGAAGCTGTGGACGCGGACGCCGGGGGAGAGGACGGAGCGGATCACGGTCCCCCCCGAGACGATACACCCCGGCGAGAGGAGGGAGTCGATCGCCACCCCCTTCCGGTCGGGCTCATCGTGCACCGTCTTCGCGGGGGGCCAGGGCTCGTGATAGGTGTGGATCGGCCAGGACCGGTCGTAGAGGTCGAAACGCGGCACCACCGCCACGAGATCCATATGGGCCTCCCAGAAGGCGTCCAACGTGCCCACATCGCGCCAATAGGGGGTCGGATTGCGGTTGGCCCTCTCGAACGGAAAGACGAAGACCCGCCGGCCCTCCGCCACCATGCTGGGGATCACGTCCACCCCGAAATCGTGGGAGGACGCGGGGTCCCCCGCGTCGGCCCGCAGCGCCTCCTCGAGGGCCCGGGGTGAGAACACGTAGATCCCCATCGAGGCGAGGCATCGCCCGGGGTCATCCGGTGCGGGAGGTGGGTCCTCCGGCTTCTCCCGGAAGGAGAGGACGCGGCCGTCCCCCTTAGTCACGAACACGCCGAACCGCCCTCTGGCCTCGTCCCTGGGGACCCGGAGCGCCGCGACGGTGAGGTCGGCGCCGGCCTCCCGGTGGAAGGAGAGCATCTCGCGGTAGTCCATCTTGTATACGTGGTCCCCCGCGAGGATCATGATCGCCCCCGGTTCCCCCCGCTCGAACACGTAGCGTTCGACCGAATACCAGTTCTGCCAGATGGCGTCAGCCGTGCCCCGGTACCAGGTGGCCCCCTCCGTGCGCTGCTGGGGCGGCACCGGGGCGATGAACTCGCCCAGGGCGGGGTTGAACACGCTCCATCCCGCCCGGATATGGCGCTCCAGGGAGAGCGATTTGTACTGGGTGAGCACATAGATCTGCCGGAGGCCGGAGTGGAGACAGTTGGTGAGGGTGAAGTCGATGATGCGGTAGATGCCGCCGAAGGGGACGGCCGGTTTGGTACGGTCCCGGGTGAGGGGGTAAAGCCGTGCCCCCTTTCCCCCGGCCAGCACGAAGGTCAACACTCCGCCCATCGGCATCTCCTCTCCACCGTGGATCCCCCGCCGTCGGCGGGAATACCACGCCCCCCGAACTGGCCCCGGGTCCTACGGGCGCACCACGTCCAGGGCGATGACCTCCAGCCCCCTGGCCTCCAGTTCCGCGAGGAATGGGTTTATTCCCAGGGAGTCCGCGGCGATGTGTCCCACCACGACGAGGTTCTTGTCCGGGAACTCGCGGGCGAGGCGCCGCACCGCGGCGTCGGCGCAATGGATGTAGAGCACGGTGTCGATCCCGTGCCGAAAGGCGCACGCCGCCACCGGGTATCCCCCGTTCGTGCCCGCCCCGTGGAACACCCCCACCCGGCCGATCCGGTCATCGGGAGACCCCAACCGCACCTCGATCGTCGTTTGGGCAGCGGTGAATTCCCCGATTCCCCCGAGCCTCTCGATCAGCTCCTCCACCGTGGCCTCGGGGGGAAGGGTCCCCACTGCCTCCAACAGCCGTTTCCTCCCGATCTCGTCCAGCGGGGTATGGATCCCCACGAGGGGGAGGCCGAGGGCTTCCGCCGCCGCGGGCACATGGGGGAAGTTGGCGGCGTGATCCCGGGCGGCGAACTCCCGGACTAGTTCCGCCACCGCCCCGCGGGCCTCGTCCTCGGGGACGCCGTAGCCCACGAGGAGCTCCACGTGGCGCCAGAGCACCTCGTGCCAACGGAGGCGCGGGGGACCTCCCGGGGGATGGTGGGCGATCACCCCCGTCGCCCCGAGGGCCCGCGCGAGCGCGAGCTCCGCCACCCCCACGTCGATGGCGAAGAAGACCTTCTCGCCCAACTCCCCGGGGACGAGCACCCCCGAGTCCGCGGGGACCCCCGCCAGCCCGGAGAGCTCCAGC
>JAADIW010000076.1 GCA_013151115.1 Caldisericota bacterium | reverse complement strand
CGGTCCCCCGGCCGCTGCGGGAGAAACTGGAGACGGGCAAAGCCCTGGGGGAGCGTTACCTCGTCGTCCCGAAGCGGGGGCGAGCCGCGGCCGTCGTCGAGAGGCACCCCGATCTTTTCATCCACGTCACCGGTGGCTACGCGATCGCCGCGGGGGCGTTGCGGGAGATCCCGCGGGAAGAGGTCGCGCTCCTGCGGGGCCGGGCGTTCACGACCCTGGGGGCGCTGGCGTTGGTCTTCGTGGGGTTCCTCCTCCTCAGGTTTTTCCTCTCCTACGGCCAGGTCTTCACCCTCCAGTACGCGGGCCAACGCATCATGGCCGATATGCGCCGCGAGATATTCGCCCATCTCCTGCGGCTCCCTATGTCCTTCTTGGACAGGCAACCGGTGGGGCGGCTCGTCACCCGGGCCACCAACGATGTGGCCGCCATCAACGAGATGTTCACCCAGGGGCTCGTGAACCTGGTCCAGGACCTGTTCATGATGGTGGGGGTCATGGTGGTGATGTTCCGCCTGGAGCCCCGCTTGGGACTCTTGCTCCTGGCGTTCGGTCCCTTCCTCTTCGCGCTGGCCCTCTGGTTCCGCCGCGAGGCCCGGTCCGCGTACCGCGAGGCGCGTCGACGCCTGGCCCGCCTCAACGCCTACCTCCAGGAGGCGATCTCCGGGATCCAGATCATCCAGCTCTTCCTCCAGGAGGCGCGCTCCCTCGACCGGTTCCGGGGGATAAACCGGGAGTACTATCGGGCCCAGATGAGATCGCTCCTCGTCTACTCCCTCTTCGGCCCGGCCATCTCGGCGATGCAGCACATCGCCATCGCCCTCCTCATCTGGTACGGGGGGCGCGGCGTCCTCTCGGGTTCCCTGACCCTGGGGGCGCTGGTGGCGTTCACCAGCTACGTACGCATGTTCTTCCAGCCCCTCTCGGACCTCTCCGAACGCTACAACATCTTCCAGGCCGCCATGGCCGCCGCCGAGCGGATCCTGGGGCTCCTCGACCGGCCCCGGGAGGAGACGGGGACGCGGATCCTGCGGGACCTGCGGGGGGAGATCGAGTTCCGGGACGTGTGGTTCGCCTACAACGACGAGGAATGGGTGCTGCGCGGGGTCTCGTTCCGGGTGCGTCCCGGTGAGCGCGTGGCGATCGTGGGTCCCACGGGCTCGGGGAAGACCACCGTCGTGAACCTCCTCCTCGGGTTCTACCGCCCCCAGCGCGGGAGGATCTTGATCGATGGGATCGACCTCACGGAGCTCGACCTACACGAGTTCCGCAAGCGCGTTGCCATCGTGCCCCAGGACGTCTTCCTCTTCGCGGGGGACATACTGGAGAACATCCGCCTCTGGGACAAGCGCGTTCCCGCGGAACGCGTGGAGCGCGCGGCGGCGCGGGTGGGGCTGACGGAACTCCTCGCGCGCCTGCCGCACGGTTTCTCCACCGATGTGCGGGAACGGGGGGCCCGGCTCTCGTTGGGGGAGCGCCAGCTCATCTCCCTGGCCCGGGCCGTGGTGGCGGACCCGAGGATCCTCATCCTGGACGAGGCCACCTCCAGCATCGATTCCCACACCGAGGCCCTGGTCCAGCGGTCGTTGCACGAACTCATGCGGGGGCGCACCGCCATCGCCATCGCCCACCGGCTCTCCACCATCCGCGACATGGACCGGGTGCTCGTCCTCCACGAGGGGAAGCTGGTGGAGGAGGGGACGGTGGCGGAGCTCCTCGCGCGGGACGGCCTCTTCCGCGCCCTGTGGGAGCTCCAATTCAAGGGGGCCGGGGCCCCGGGCGATTGAGCCCTCCCCGATTGCGGGGGGTCGCCCTCACGGGAAAAATCGGGGGGTTTGTCATGGACACGGTTGTATCCGTGGCGGGGTTGGTGAAGCGGTACGGCGATGTCACCGCGGTGGACGGCATATCCTTCGAGGTCGGGCGCGGGGAGATCTTCGGCCTCCTGGGGCCGAACGGCGCGGGGAAGACGACCACGGTGGAGTGCATCGAGGGCCTGAGGGTCCCCGACGCCGGGAGGATCGAGGTCCTCGGCGAGGTCCCGTCGCCCGCCAACTACGCCCTCAAGTCGAGGCTCGGGATCCAGCTCCAGGGGACGGCGTTCCTCTCGCGGCTCACGGTGGAGGAGACGTTGCGGCTCTTCGCCGCCCTCTACCCCCGTCACCGGTCGATACGGGAGCTCATCGAATTCGCCGCCCTGGGCGAGAAGCGGCGGGCGCAGGTGGGGAAGCTCTCGGGGGGCCAGCGCCAACGCCTGGCCGTGGCCCTGGCGTTGGTGAACGACCCCGAGCTCCTGGTCTTGGACGAGCCCACGGCGGGCCTGGACCCCCAGGCACGTCGTGCCCTGTGGGAGCTGATCCTCTCGCTGAAGGGGGAGGGGAAGACGGTGCTCCTCACCACGCATTACATGGAGGAGGCGGAATACCTGTGCGATCGGGTCCTCATCCTCGACCACGGGAGGATCATCGCCCAGGGTAGCCCGGAGGCGCTGATCGCCGAGCACTTCCGCGAGACGCCGATAGAGGTGGTGCTCGCGGATGCGGGAGCGGACGTGGATCTCTCCTCCCTTCCGGGCGTGGAGAGGGCGGTGGGGGATGGGGAGGAGGTCGTGCTCTACTCGGCCGCCCCCGTGGAGACGATCCAGGCCCTCTCCGACCTCTCCCGCCGCGGCACGATCGAGCTCCGTGACCTGAGGCTGAGGAGGATATCGCTGGAGGATGTGTATCTGCTCCTCACGGGGAGGAGGATCCGCGGATGAGGGCGTTCGTCGCGCTCCTCGTGGCCGAGTTCAAGCATTTCTTCCGCGAGCGGATGGCGCTTTTCTGGATGTTCCTCTTCCCGATCTTCTTCATGTTGCTGTTCGGCTTCGTCTTCGGCGGCGACGGGGAGGACCGGGTGAGCCTACGGCTGGGGGTCGTGGTCGAGGGGCAGGGCCCGGCCACGGAGGGCCTCCTCCGGGGGCTGTCCCGGATCCCCCTCGTCTCCGAGGTCCACGTGGGGACGCGGGAGGAGGAGCTCTCCGCCCTCAGGGAGAGGAAACGCGACGGGGTCCTCATCGTCCCCGGTGATCTCTGGGACAGGCTCCGGGCGGGGGAGAAGTCCCGTTTCGTCCTTTACTACGACGCCTCGCGGACGACGACCTACCGGATCCTCATCTCGGTGATGCAGGAGTTCCTGGCGCGCTCCGAGGAGGTGCTCACGGGGAGGGTCCGGAGCCTCGAGCTCGCGCCGGAGCCGGTCCAAGTGCGCAGGTTCCGGGCCATCGACTACATGGTCCCCGGGATCCTGGCGATGACGCTGATGCAGCTCGGGCTCTTCGGCGTCGCGGGCACGCTGGTGGCGCGCCGCGAACACAAGATCCTGCGGCGCTTCTGGGCGGCGCCCCTCCGGCGCTCCGTCTTCGCTGGGGCCCTCATCTCGCACCGGTTGGCGGTCTCCTTGATCCAGGCGGCGTTGATCCTGGCCGTCGCCGTGGCGGTGTTCGACGTGGCCCTGGTGGGGAGCTACGCCCTCATGGCGGGCGTGGTGTTGCTCGGGGCGGTGACGTTCGTGTCGCTGGGCTACATGATCGCCTCCTTCGCCCGCTCGGTGGAGGGAAGCAACGCCCTCCTCCAGATCATCAACTTCCCCATGATGTTCCTCTCGGGGATCTTCTGGCCGATCGAGTGGATGCCGGGCTTCCTGCGGCCCGTGATCTACGCCCTTCCCCTCACCTACCTGGGGGATGCCCTCCGCCAGGTGATGGTGGGCGCCACCCCGCTCGTTCCCCTCTGGATCGACGTCGCCGTGCTCGGCGGTTGGACGGTGGCCACCGCGGCCCTCTCCATGAGGTTCTTCCGCTGGGAGTGAGCGGTTTGAGGCGGGTGGTCGTGGCGGCGGCCCTGATAGAGCGGGAGGGGAAGGTCCTCCTGGCGAAGCGCCTGGAGGGGGACGAACGCGGCGGGCTATGGGAGTTCCCGGGGGGCGCGGTGGAGGAGGGGGAGGGCCTGAGGGAGTGCCTCGCGCGGGAGCTAAGGGAGGAGCTCGGGGTCGAGGCGGAGATCGGGGAAGAGGTCGCCTCCCTCTCGCACGATTACGGGGACGTGGAGGTGGAGCTGCACCTCCTGCGCGCGCGGATCCGGCGGGGGGAGCCTCGGCCCCTGGGCTGCGCCGGGGTCCGGTGGGTCACGTTCGCCGAGGCCACGGGCCTCCCCCTGGCCCCGGCCGACCGGAGGCTCCTCGGCCTCCTCGGGGGCGCGGGCCGGTGACCCGGGTCGCGACGCCTCCCCCGTGATCGCCATCACTTCCGTGCCCTTGCTCGCCGCGGTTCCGCCGTTTAGAATGGGGCCGCGCAGTCGAGCTCAGAAGGGGGTGAGAGCTATGTTGAACTGGAAGACCAGGAATGCGGGTGGTGGCCTTTGTCCTCGGGCTCTCGCCTCCTCGTGTAGCCCCTCCGCTTAATCCCCGCGCGCGGACGGCGGCGGTTTCCTACCCCATCGTAGGGTGGGGCCATGGTGCCCCGTGCCCCTTCGGTCCCCAGGAGGAAGAGATGTGGAACGTGGGAGTTTCGGGAGTACACGAAGCCGGTGCCCCCGCTCTCCTTACACCCGGCGCGTGGTCCCACCGTGAGGAGGGGCGGTGATGTTCTTCCGGGGGATCCGTGAGGACATACGGGCGATGCTCGAGCGGGATCCCGCGGCCCGCTATGCCCTGGAGGTCCTGCTCTTCTACCCCGGCATGCACGCCATCTGGGCCCACCGGGTGAACCACTGGCTTTGGCGCCACGGATTCCGGTTCCTCGCCCGGTTCTTGGCGCACCTCGTCCGACTGCTCACGGGGGTGGAGATCCACCCCGGGGC
>JAADIW010000050.1 GCA_013151115.1 Caldisericota bacterium | reverse complement strand
CGGGAGCCAAAGTTTTTTTGAGCGTCTCTTTTTTCGGATTTCGGACCGGGCGTCGGGTTTCGCGCCGCGTGTCCGCCCCATGTGCTCGACCGCTCCCCCCTTTCCCGCTAAAGTTCCCCGGTGGGCTCCACGTCGCATTCGGCATCAGGTGGAAGGGGGGGTTATGGAACTGTTCGAGAAGCTGAAGAGGCTCTCCGACGCGTTCGGCGTGGCCGGTCACGAGGATGAGGTGCGGGAGACGATCCGGGAGATGGCCGCGCCCTACGTGGATTCCTGCGAGGTCGATCCCCTGGGCAATCTGATCTGTTACCGCGGCGAGGGCCCCACCGTCATGCTCGATGCCCATATGGACGAGGTGGGGTTCCTCGTGCGCTGGATCGAGGCGGACGGTTTCCTCCGGGTCGCGCCCGTGGGCGGGTGGGACGAACGCTTGCTGCCCGGGCACCGGGTGGTGATCCGTGCCCGGGACGGCCGGAAGGTGAAGGGCATCATCGGGGCCGCCCCGCCGCACATCGTTCCCCGGGAGGAGCGCAGGAAGACGGTCCCCCTGGAGGACCTCTTCGTGGACGTGGGGGCGGGGAGCCGTGAGGAGGCGGAGGGGATGGGGATCGCGATCGGGTCCCCGCTCACCATTCACTACCCGTGTGACCTCCTGCGTGAGGGGTACGCCACCGGCAAGGCCTTCGACGACCGGGTCGGGTGTCTGGTGGCCCTGGAGGCCCTGCGGCTCACCGCCGCGGATCGGCTCCCGTACAGGTTGGTGGTGAACTTCGCCGTGGGGGAGGAACTGGGGCTGCGGGGGGCGAAGGCCGCCGCTTACCGCGTCGCCCCCCGGGTGGCCCTGGCCCTGGAGGGGACCATCGGGGCCGACGTGCCCGGGATCCCCGAGGCCAAGCAACCTACCCGTCTGGGCAAGGGGCCGGCCATCACCGTGGCCGACCGCTCCATCGTGGTGCGGCCGCGCATGGTGGAGTTCCTGGAGAGGATAGCCCGGGCCGAGGGCATCCCCTTCCAATACAAGCTCCCGGTCTACGGGGGCACCGACGCCGGTGCGATCCACACCGAGCGGGGCGGGACCCTCGCCGGGGTCGTCTCGGTGCCCTGTCGCTACATCCACTCCCCCGTCTCGCTCCTCTCCCTGGCGGACCTCGAGGCCACGATCAGGCTCGTGGTGGGATTCCTGAAGAGGGCGGAGGAGCTCCTGGGGTGAAAAGGAGGGGACATGACGCGGAGGGTACACATCACCGTCTCCGGCCGTGTCCAAGGGGTCTTCTTCCGCGCCAACACCCAGGAGGTGGCCCAACGCCTGGGGCTCTCGGGCTACGTGCGGAACCTCCCCGATGGCCGCGTGGAGGTCGTGGCGGAGGGCGCGGAGGAGGCGTTGCGGAAGTTGATCGAATGGTGCCACGAGGGGCCGCCCCTCGCGCGGGTGGAGCGGGTGGAGGTGCGCTGGGAGAATCCCACCGGCGAGTTCTCCGGATTCCACATCCGTTATTGAGAACCGCTAAAATGCCCATCGGGCCCGGTGGCGAAGGGCAGGGGGAATGGGCATAAGGGTATTCCATACCGCGGATTGGCACCTGGGAAAGACCCTTTTCCGCAAGCCGCGCCTCCCCGAGCAACGGAGGTTCTTGGAGAACCTGGTGGCGGAGGTCCGGAGGCTCGACGTGGACGTGGTGGTGGTAGCGGGGGATATATTCGAGACCTATACCCCTTCCGCCGCCGCCGAGGAGCTGTACTTCGAAACCCTGTCCGAGCTGTCGGAGGACGGAGCCCGGGCGGTGGTGGTCGTGGCCGGGAACCACGACAGCCCCGACAGGCTCCGCGCCCCCCGCTCGCTCATGGTCCCTAGGGGGATCATCGTGTCCGCCTATCCCGGGGCGGAGCCCGCATCCCTCAAGCGGTTCGCGGGCTTCTCCGTGTTGGGAAGCGGGCCGGGCTGGATCCATCTCGCCTTCCCACACAAGGGAGCCGATCTCCTGTTGCACCTCGTCCCGTTCGCCTCCTTTCCCCGCCTCCGGGAGGGGACGGGGATATCCCTCGAGCCCGGCACCACCTTCCCCGAGGCCTTCCGCGCCCTGCGGGAGGTGGTGCCGGAGCGGCGTAACCGCGTGTTGGTGGGGCACCTTTACGTGCGCCGGGGGCTCTTCTCTTCCGCCGAGGACCGCGAGGACGTGTTGGATGTGCTCGGCGATGCTTACCTCCTCCCCCCGGAGGAGCTCTCCGGGTACCGCGCCGCCTTCCTGGGACACCTCCATCTCCCCCACGGGGAGGGGGAATGGCGCTACGCCGGGGCTCCGTTCGCGTTCAGCTTCGGTGATCCCGACGTCCCCCGTGGCGGATGGCTATGGGAGGAGGGGAACTGGGAGTTCGTGGAGATCGGCGGGGGGATGGAGCTCGTCCGCCTCGAGGTGGACTCGGTGGAGGAGGCCCTTTCCCGGGCCGAGGGCCTCGCGGGGGCGTGGGTGTGGCTCACCTTCCCCGCGGGACTCGAGTTGACGCGGGACGAGATGCGGGCGCTCCAACGGGCCTACCCCCACCTGGCGGGGATCGGGTTCGCGGTGCCGGGAGCGGTGGATCTCCCGGCGGAGCTGGGCCAGGGGCCATCCCTGGAGGATCCCGCGGGCCTCTTCCGCGATTTCTACCGTCGGGCACGGGGGTGCGACCCTCCGGGGGAGTTGGTGGAGGCGTTCCTGTCCCATTTCCGGGAGGTGTCCGCCGGTGAGGCCGCTTAAGCTCGAGTTCCAGGGGCTCCATTCCTATCGGGATCCGGTGGAGATCGACTTCGCGCGCTTGACCGAAAGCGGCTTCTTCGGGATCTTCGGCCCTACGGGGGCAGGGAAATCCACCATCCTCGACGCCATCACCTTCGCCCTCTTCGGGAAAGTGGACCGCACCTCCTCGTTGGCCGACTCCCTCACCACCGGGGCCGATTCCCTCTGGGCCAGGTTCGCCTTCCGTTTGGGGAGCGAGGTCTACGAGGTCTACCGGCGCATGGAACGCCGGGGCGACGGCCTGGTGAGCGCGGATTTCTACGTGTCCCGAAACGGGGAGAGGCTCCCCCTGGAGGGCGTGACGCGCCTCAACCTGGCGGTGGAGGAGCTCCTGGGCCTCTCCTTCGAACAGTTCATCACCGCGGTCTTCCTCCCCCAGGGGAAGTTCGCCCGGTTCCTGCGGTTGAGGCCCGCCGAACGGCGGGCGTTGCTGGCCGAGATCTTCCGGCTCGAGCGCTTCGGCGAGCCCCTGTACCGGGCGGTGCGGGAGGAGGTGCGGAGGTTGGAGGTGGAGGAGGAGGGGCTCTCCCGGGAGCTCGGCGCCCTGGAGGGGGTGTCCGAGGAGGCCCTGGAGGCCGCCCGGGACGAGCTCCGGGGACTGGAGGAGGGGATCCGCTCCCTCCGGGATGAACTCGAGCGCCTGGAGGGGAGGCGCCGGGCCGCCGAGGAGTTCCTCGAGCTGCTCTCCGACCGGGAGGAGCTCATCGCGCGCTTCACGGAGCTCACCGGCAGGCCGTGGTCCGAGGACGCGCCGGGCGAGATCGAGGAGCGCCTGAGGCTCTGCGAGCGGGCCCGGGAGGTGGTGAGGGCGCGGGAGGAACAAGAGCGGATCGCCCGCGAACTCGAGGAGATGCGCGAGAAGCTCGCCGCGGTTACGGGCGAGCTCGAGGGGCTGCGGCGCAAGAAGGCCATATTCGAGGGGGAGGCGCGGAGGAGGTTGGACGTCCTGGGATCCCGGGAGCGCGTCCTCCGGGAGGTGAAGGGGAAGTTCTCCGGCCTGGACCCCGGGCGCGTGGGCGCACTTGAGGAGCGCGTGAGGGCACTGGCCGCCGAGCTGGAGGCGATGCCGCGCGGCGAACCCCCCGCCTTCCCGGCCGACGGGCTTCCGGAGGTGGAGGGGGCCGTTCGCGAGGCCCTGTCCCTGGTGCCCCGCCTGGAGGAACTCTCGCGGCGGGTGGCGGAACTCGAGGGGGAGATCGCCGCGGCCAGGGAGAGGCTCGCGGCCCTCGGCCGGGAATTGGCGGCGGCCGAGCGGGGGCATCTCGAGCTAGAGCGGACGGTCTCCGCACGGGAAGAGGCTCTGAAGCGGCTCCGGCGGGAACTGGCGGCGGCCGAGCTCGCCCGAGGCCTTTCCGAGGGGGAGCCGTGTCCCGTGTGCGGCTCCCCTCACCACCCCGCTCCCGCGGCCTTCCCCGAGGGGGTGGACCTCGCGGGTCTGGAGGCCGAGCTCGAGGCCCTCCGGGAAAAACTCCGGGAGGCGCGGGAGTCGCTCTCCGCCAAGCGCACCGAGCGGATGCTTTCCGAGCGGCTCCTGGGGGAGCGGGAGCGGAAGCTCGGCGAGCTCCGGGAGGAGAGGGCATCGCTGGAGGAGGAGCTCTCCCGGCTACGTGCCCGGCTCCCCGAGGGGCTCAGGTTCATACCCTGGGCGGACCTCGAGGGCAAGGTACGGGCCTGGCGGGCGCATCTCGAGCGCGAGCGGAAGACCCGGGAGCTGGAGGAGGCCAGGGCGGAGCTCGCGCGCCTCGACGCGATCTGGCGGGAGGTCGTGGCGGGGTTGGGGGAGATGTACTCCCCCCTCGGCCGGGAGCCCCTGGAGAGGTGGAAGGCGAAGGTGGAGGAGGAGCTCCGCGGGATAGAGGGGGAACGGGCCCGCGTGGAGCGGAACCTGGAGTGGTTCCGCGAGCGCGAGCGGACCCTCGCGGCCGCGGTCTCGGAGGTGAGCGGGCGCGTGGCGGAGCTGGAGCGGAACGCGGCGGCGGCGGCGGAACGGCTCGAGTCCCTCTCCCGGGAAACGGGGATCGCCCCGGAGGAGGCGGCGGCCCTGGCCCTCAACCAACGGGAGCTCCTGGAGAAAGCACGGGAACTTTCCCGGCAGATCGTGGCGAAACTCGAGGCCATTTCCGCCCTGGGGATCGCCGACGCCCGGGAAGCGGAGGGGATCCGGGCCACTTACGCCCGCAAGCGCGAGGAGCTCGGAGAGCTCCAGCGCCGCCTGGGGGAGGCGCGGGAGCGGGTCCGGTCGTTGGAGGAAAGGCTCGCGCGGAAACGCGATCTAGAGGAGGCGGCCGCGAAGCTCCGAAGGAGGCTCAAGCTGCAGCGGGAGCTGGAAGCCCTGTTGCGGGGAAAGGCGTTCCTGGAGTACCTGGTGGGGAGCCGTTTCGAGCGGATCCTGGCCCGGGCGTCCCACTATACCGCCCAGCTCAGCCAGGGCCGATACGCCATCGCGGGCGAGGGGACTGACCTCTCCGTTATCGACTACCGGAACGGTGGCACGGCCCGTGCCCCACACACCCTCTCGGGCGGCGAGACCTTCCTGGTCTCCCTCTCTCTGGCACTGGCGCTTTCCGAAGCGATCCAGCTGGGGCGCCGCGGCGGAGCGCCACCCATCGAGTTCTTCTTCATCGACGAGGGCTTCGGGAGCCTGGACGAGGAATCGGTGCGGATGGTGCTTGAGCTCCTCTACCGGCTGGTGGACGAGGGGCTGCGGGTGGGGATCATCACCCATGTGGACGCCCTGCGCCGGGGGATCCCCTACAAGCTCCTCGTGCATCCCACCGACGGCGAGCGCGGTAGTCGGGTGGAGCTGGTGGTCGGCGAATGACGTCGAGGCACGGGACATTCCCGCGCGGATGGGGCTTCAGAACCGGAAGCGCTTCATGGCCTCGCGGGCGCGACGTTCCTCCTCCTCCTCGATGAGCTTGCGGCGCTTGTCCGCCTTGGTGCGGCCCCGTGCCACCGCGAGTTCCACCTTCGCGTAACCCCGCTCGTTGAAGTAGATGGAGAGGGGGACGAGCGTGTAGCCCGCCGCGGCCACCTTCCCCGCCAGGCGGGCGATCTCGCGTTTCTTCAACAGGAGCTTGCGCGGGCGCTCGGGATCGTGGCCGGTGTGGGCAGAGCTCTTGTCGTAGGGGGCGATGTGCATGTCGTAGAGGAACACTTCGCCGTTCACCACCTTCGCGTAGGCCCCGTCCAGGGAGACCCGCCCCGCCCGCAGGGATTTTACCTCGGATCCCGTGAGGACGATCCCCGCCTCGTAGGTCTCCTCGACCTCGTAGTCGCGCTTGGCCTTCCGGTTGCGGGCCACGATCTTTCGTTGTCCCATGGCTCCCCTTAAACTACCCGTGCCGTAACGGCGAGACAAGGAGGGGAGATGAAGGGGAGCTGGGGGAGGTACTTGGACGTGGATCTCACCGCGGGCGAGATCGGGGAACGGGAGATCCCCGCGCGCTGGTACGAGCTGCATCTGGGGGGGAGGGGGATCGCGGCCCGCCTCCTCCTGGAGCTGGTCCCGCCGACGGCCGATCCGTTGGGCCCGGAAAACGTGCTCATCTTCGCGACCGGCCCCCTCCAGGGGACGGGGGTGGCGGGGGCGGGGCGCCACGTGGTGGCGGCCAAATCCCCGAAGACGAACTCCATCTCCGATTCCTACGCGGGCGGCTTCTTCGCGCACGAGCTCGGCCGTTCGGGATATGACGGGATCATCATCCGCGGGGCCGCGCCGCGGCCCGTGTACCTCCTCCTCTACGACGGGAGGGCCGAGCTCCGCGAGGCCGATGACCTGTGGGGCAAGGTCACCGGCGAGGTGGACGATGAGCTCCGGGGGCGACATCCCGGGGCCAGGGTGGCCTGCATCGGCCCGGCGGGGGAGAAGTTGGTGGTCCAGGCGTGCATCATCCACGACGCGACCCGCGCCGCCGGCCGGCCTGGCCTCGGCGCGGTAATGGGGGCCAAGCGCCTCAAGGCGGTGGTGGTCAAGGGCCACGGGGAGAAGGAGCTCGCCGATCCGGAGGCGTTCGCCAGGGCCCGCGCGGAGTTCGCCCGGGCCCTCATGGAGGACGCGGGCACAGTGCGGTTCGGGGAGTTGGGCACCGCCCGGGGGCTCACCTGGCTCTCGGAGATGGGGATCCTCCCCACGGAGAACTTCCGCGACGGGGTGTTCGACCGCGCCCATGAGATCGGCGGGGAGCGGATGGCGGAGACGATCCTGGTGGACCGCGATACCTGCGCGGGATGCCCGGTGCGGTGTAAGCGGGTGGTGCGGACCGAGTTCCGCGGCCGGCCGGTGGAGCCGCGGTACGGGGGGCCCGAGTACGAGACCCTGGCCGCCTTCGGTTCCCTGTGCAGATGCGCGGATCTCCCCGCCATCGCCCTGGCGAATCAGCTCTGCAACGCCTACGGCCTGGACACGATCTCGGTGGGGGTGGCCATCGCCACTTTGATGGAGGCCTCGGAGCGGGGGTTGGTCGAGGAGCGGGTCCCCTGGGGGGATCCCGAGGCGGTGGTCACCTGGGTGGAGCGGATCGCGAACCGCGAGGGGTTGGGGGACGAGATCGCCGCCGGGACCGAGTGCTTCGCCGAGCGGATCGGGGCCCATGGGTTCGTGGCCACCGTCAAGGGGGTGGAGGTGCCGATGCA